>NZ_JBEXWB010000351.1:0-6507 GCF_040629645.1 Streptomyces sp. NPDC005899
CGGCCCGCGCCCGTGGAGCCCGCGCCGGCCCGGCCGGTCAGCGGGCCACCGGGCTCTCCTCCGTGCCGGGCCGCTCGAACTGCGTACGGTGCAGCTCCTCGTACCGGCCGCCGAGGGCCAGCAGCTCGTCGTGCGTGCCCCGCTCGACGACCCGGCCGTCCTCGACGACGAGGATGAGGTCGGCGGCCCGCACCGTCGACAGCCGGTGGGCGATCACCACGGCCGTACGCCCCTCCAGCGCCTCGGCGAGGGCCTCCTGCACGGCCGCCTCCGAGGTGGAGTCCAGGTGTGCGGTCGCCTCGTCGAGGATCACCACCCGCTGCCTGGCCAGGAGCAGCCGCGCGATGGTCAGACGCTGGCGCTCGCCGCCCGAGAGCCGGTAGCCGCGCTCACCGACGACCGTGTCCAGCCCTTCGGGCAGCGAGGCCACCAGTCCGTCCAGCCGCGAGCGGCGCAGGGCGTCCCAGATGTCGTCCTCGGTGGCGTCCGGCCGGGCGAGCAGCAGGTTGGCGCGCACCGACTCGTGGAAGAGGTGGCCGTCCTGGGTGACCATGCCGAGCGTCTCGCGGATCGAGTCCGCCGTCAGGTCGCGCACGTCGACGCCGTTCAGCCGTACGGCGCCCTCGTCGGTGTCGTACAGCCGGGGCAGCAACTGCGCGATCGTCGACTTCCCGGCGCCGGACGAGCCGACGAGCGCCACCATCCGTCCCGGCTCCGCCGTGAAGGACACGTCGTGCAGCACCCGGGTGCCCCCGCGTGCGTCGAGCGTGGCGACCTCCTCGAGGGAGGCGAGGGAGACCTTGCCGGCGGACGGGTAGGCGAAGGACACGCCGTCGAACTCGACGGACACCGGCCCGTCCGGAACCCGGCGGGCGTCCGGCTTCTCCGCGATCAGCGGCTTCAGGTCGAGGATCTCGAAGACCCGCTCGAAGCTGACCAGGGCGCTCATCACCTCGACCCGGGCCCCGGCCAGCGCGGTCAGGGGCGCGTACAGGCGGGTCAGGAGCAGCGCCAGGGCCACGACGGCTCCGGGTTCCAGACTGCCGCGCAGCGCGTAGTACCCCCCGAGACCGTAGACCAGGGCGAGTGCGAGCGCCGAGACGAGGGTGAGCGCGGTGATGAAGGTGGACTGCAGCATCGCCGTGCGGACGCCGATGTCACGCACCCGGACCGCGCGGGCGGCGAACTCCGCCGACTCCTCGGCGGGACGCCCGAACAGCTTGATGAGGGTGGCGCCCGGAGCGGAGAAGCGCTCCGTCATCCGGGTGCCCATCGTGGCGTTGTGACCGGCGGCCTCCCGTTGCAGCGCCGCCATCCTGCTCCCCATCCGGCGGGCGGGGACGACGAACACCGGCAGCAGGACCAGGGCGAGCAGGGTGATCTGCCACGAGATCGTGAGCATCACGGCGAGGGTCAGCAGCAGGGTGACGAGGTTGGAGACGACGCCGGAAAGCGTGTTGCTGAACGCCCGCTGCGCTCCGATCACGTCGTTGTTGAGCCGGCTGACCAGGGCGCCGGTCCGGGTGCGGGTGAAGAAGGCGACCGGCATCCGCTGGACGTGGTCGAAGACGGCGGTCCGCAGGTCGAGGATCAGCCCCTCGCCCAGGGTGGCCGACAGCCACCGGGTGAGCAGGCCGAGGCCCGCCTCGCCCACGGCGATCAGCGCGATCAGCAGCGCCAGCCGGACGACCGTCCCGCTGTCCTCGTGCTTCACGATCGCGTCCACGACCTGTCCGGCCAGCACCGGAGTGGCCACCGCGAGCAGTGCGGTGACCGCGCTGAGCAGCAGGAAGCGGCCGATGCGCGCCCGGTGCGGCCGGGCGAACGCCCCGATGCGCCGCAGTGTGGCCCGGGAGAAGGGTCTGCGGTCCTGTTGTGCGTTCATCGCGCTGTGGAGCGACGTCCACGCGGTGACTTCCATGTTCATGCGGGTGCCTCCGGAGTCGGGGTGTACTGAGGAACGCTAAGACCTCGACCAAACTTCAGGTCAACCGTTCCCTGTCGGCTTCACCCGACAGCGCGCTCAGCGCGCCCGGACTGTAGCCCTGACCTCCCTGTCCGGCTGGAGCGTCAGCGTCGGCACCGGCCCGATGACACCGGGATCCACGTCCAGCTCGAAGCGGCGTGCCAGCACGGCGAGGATCAGCACCGACTCGACCATCGCGAAGCGCGTCCCCAGGCAGACCCGGGGGCCGCCACCGAACGGGAACCAGGCGTACTCGGGGATATCGTCACCGCGGTCCGCGTCCCAGCGCTCCGGGCGGAACTCCTCGGGCCGCGGGAACCACCGCTCGTCCCGGTGCGTCACCCACTGGCTGCTCCACACCCGGGTGCCGGCCGGCATCGGTACGCCGCCGATCCGGGCGCCCTCCTTGGCGATCCCGGTCACCAGCCAGATCGTCGGATAGAGCCGCAGGGTCTCTTTGACGACCGCCTGCGCGTACGGCAGGCGGGCGTAGTCGTCGATACCGGGCTCCCGCCCGTCGAGCACCCGGTCCAGCTCCTCGGTGAGCGCCGCCCGCGCGCGCGGGTTGCGGGCCAGCAGGTACCAGGCCCACACGAGGGTGGAGCTGGTCGTCTCGTGGCCGCCGATGTACAGGGTGACCGTCTCGTCACGGATCTCCTGGTCGCTCAGGCGCGTCCCGCTCCCGTCGACCGCGGTGAGCAGGCGGCTCAGGAGGTCGGGGCGCTCGCCGTCGCCCTCGCGGTGGCGTGCCACCACCCGCGCGACCTCCGCGTCGATCACCGCGGCGGCCTTCCGGATCCTGGCCCGACCGGGTGTCGGGACCCAGTCGGGCAGCACGGCTCCGAGGCCGCTGAACTCCTTGCCGATCTCACGCTGGGCGACGTCCATGGCCCGGCCCATCGACTCCGCGTCGGCGGGGGTGTCGACGCCGAAGATCGTACGGACGGCGATCTTCTGCGTCAGGGCGGCCATCTCCCGCTTGACGTCGACGCGTTCACCGCCCGACCAGGTGTCCGCGAGCTCCACCGCGCAGCCGGCCATCGTCGCGGCGTACGACTTCACCTGCTTGGGCCGTACCGAGGGCTGCACCAGCGAACGCTTGCGCCGCCAGTCGCGGCCGCGCGCCACCACGACGCCGTTGCCCATGACCGTACGGAACGCGATGCCCAGCAGGGGCTGGTCGAAGGAGCGCTCCGTCTCGGTGAGGAGCTCGCCCACGCAGTCCGGGTCGGCCACGAACACGCAGTCGTTGCGGCCGAAGCGCCAGCGCACCATGGACCCGTAACTGTGCAGGCGTTCGAAGAAGGCGAGCGGGTCCTTGCCGAACCACGGCAGGCTCCCGAGGAGGGGCAGCCCTCTGGGGCCCTGGACGAGCCGGTGGCGGCGCGGTTCGACGCCGGGGGGAGCACCGGTTTCGGTGGACATGGAGGACTCCGCTTCCCTGAGGGTGTACCGACGCGGCACGGGGCGGTCGGACGGCCCGACCTGGACCTGACTTACCGTCATATTCCTTGACTAGTAACCGGATTGCCATCGCCGGCCACAGTACGTCACAGGCCCGAGCGGCCGGGAGGGGGCCGCGGGGGACCGCCCTCACGGGCCCGGCCGGAGAGCCGGGCCCGTAAGGCGGCCCGGCCGGACGGCCCGGCCCGGGAAAAGCTAGGCGGCCGACAGCCCGGCCCTCGGGCGGCGGCCCTACGCCGACTGCCTCGGTTGCAGCCCCGCGTACACCCCACCGCTCGCCAGCAGTTCCCCGTGCGTACCCACCTCCGCGATCCGGCCCCGGTCCATCGCCACGATGCGGTCCGCCGCCCGGATCGTCGAGAGGCGGTGCGCGACCACGAAGACCGTGCGGCCGTGCACCAGGCGGGCCAGGGCCTCCTGGACCAGCGCCTCCGACCGGGTGTCCAGGGCGGAGGTCGCCTCGTCCAGGATCAGCACCCGCGGGTCGCGGATCAGCGCGCGGGCGATGGCCAGACGCTGCTTCTGCCCGCCCGAGAGCCGTGCTCCGCGCTCGCCCACCACCGTGTGGATGCCGTCCGGCAGGCCCTCGACGAATTCGAGCGCGTTGGCGTCGGCGAGCGCCCGGCGGACCGTCTCCTCGTCCGTCTCGTCCATGCCGTAGGTGACGTTGTCCCGGATCGTGCCCTCGAACAGGATGGACTCCTGCGGGACGACCGACAGGAAGCGCCGGTAGGTGCGCAGGTCCAGGGTCGCCATGTCCGTACCGTCGAGGAGGATGCGCCCCGACGTCGGACGGATGAAGCCGATCAGGAGGTTCAGGACGGTGGACTTGCCGGCCCCCGAAGCGCCGACCAGTGCGACCGTCTCGCCCGGACGCGCCGACAGCGTGAAGTCCTCCACGGCGACGCCGCCCGACCCCTCGTACGCGAAGCCGACCCGCTCGAAGTCGATGCGGCCCTCCACCCGCTCCACGACGGCCTTGCCCGCGTTGTTCTCCAGGTCGGGCGCCTCCAGCACCTCGCCCGCCGAACGGACCGACTCCAGCCCCTTGCTGATGACGGGGGCGAGACTCAGCAGGGTGCTCATCGAACCGGTCAGTGTCGTGAAGAAGGCGCTGAGCATGACGACGTCACCCGCAGTGATCGGCAGCCAGCCGTGGTAGGCCACCAGTGCGGAGCCCGCCAGGCACGCCACTCCCAGGGAGTTGAGCAGGATCCAGGCGAGCGCGCCGAACCGGCCGTTGAGCACGTCGAGGCGCAGTCCGGCGAACAGCACCTGGCGCAGCGAGCCGTCCACCCGGCTGAGGGCCGCCCGCTCCAGGCCGTGCGCCCGGGTGATCGGGATGAGGCTGGTCATCTCGCTGACCCGGGCGGAGAGTTGCTCGACCTCCTGGCGGAAGGACTCGTTGTGGCTCCGCAGCCGTGCCCGCAGCTTCATGACCAGCAGGGCTGCCAGCGGCACCACCACCAGGAAGACGGGGAGGAAGGAAGGGACCCGCACGGCGATGACGGCCAGGCCGCCGGTCAGGGTGATGATGCCCGCGAGCCCCATGTCGGCGGACTGCTGCACCATCTGCTCGACGGTCTCCACGTCGCGGACCACCTTGGCCTGCAGCACACCGGCACTGGTCCGGCTGTGGTAGCCGATCGACAGCTGCTGCATCCGCTGGCACAGCGAGTCGCGCAGCGCGGTGCCCATGCGGCGGACGCTGCCGTTGAGGCACCGCACGTACAGCAGGTGCAGGGGGTAGTTGAGGACGAGCACGAAGAGCAGGGCCCCGGCGTTCAGCCACAACTCCCGCTCCGGGCGGTGCTGTACGACTACGTCGATGATGTTCGCGGTGATGAGCGGGAGCAGCCACACGGGGCTGTGCTTGACCACGAACGCCAGCACGGCGACGGCCAGGCGCCTCCGGTCGGGCCGCAGGAGGTAGCCGAGGGTGCGGATCGGGTGCTCGCCCCGGTAGCGGTGGTCGAGCGTGGAGGGCTGCCGAGGCGGTGAAAGCGGTTGCTGCATGTGATCATGCAATCCCGGTGACCCGGCCCGTGCAAGCCCCCTCTCGCATGGTGGTTCCCCCCGGCACGCGGGGGAGCGCGGACGGCGCCGGACGCCGTCGCGGCCGGGTCGGACGGGGCAGCGGCCAGCGGGGCAGCGCCCGGACGGGCCCGGGCGCGGTAGGTGTTCGGGGCGACGGCGCCCGCAGGCGACACGGCCGGCGGAGACGGCCCATGATGGGACCTGCCCGTCCGTGCCCCCCCGCCTCCCGGAGCCCGCGATGCCCACCACCGGCCGGCCGTCGGTCCTCGTGTACACCCGCACCACCGACTACCGCCACGACTCCATCCCGGACGGGATCACGGCCTTGCGTGAACTCGGCGCGGAGCACGGCTTCGCCGTCGACGCCACCGAGCGGCCGGAGGTCTTCGAGGACGGGCTCGCCGGATACGCCGCCGTCGTGTTCCTCTCCACCAGCGGAGACGTCCTCACCCCGGGGGGACGCGAAGGTCTGCGGGCCCACTGTGCGGCGGGTGGCGGTTTCATGGGCGTGCACGCCGCGGCCTGCACCGAGTACGGCTGGCCGTTCTACGGCGACCTCCTCGGCGCCCGCTTCGCCCGGCACCCGGAGCTGGGCCCGGGCACCGTCGTCGTGGAGGACCACGACCACCCGGCCACCCGGCACCTGGACGCCACCTGGCACCTGACCGACGAGTGGTACGAGTTCACCACCGACCCGCGCGGCACCGTACGCGTGCTGGCCGGTGCCGGCAGAACCACCTCCGGCGACGGGGACGCGGGCACCGGCCGTCCCCTCGTATGGGCCCACGAACACGGGGGCGCTCCGGTCTTCTACACCGCTCTGGGCCACACCCGCCGAATCTACCGTGACCCCGTCTTCCGCGCCCATCTGCTGGGGGGACTGCGCCAGGTGACGGGCGAGGCCTGACGCACGCCCCCTCGGCCGGGCTCGCTCCCCGGCGAGCCGAGCCCGGGGCGCCCCCGCCCGGACAGCGGACGGGGCGGGGGCGGACCCGGAAGACCGGTGGGCCGGCTCAGGCTCGCGGCGGGATACGGGAGGG
>NZ_JBEXWB010000352.1:0-6505 GCF_040629645.1 Streptomyces sp. NPDC005899
GGGCGGCGGCCCGCGCGGGCGAGGGCCGCCGCCATGGCGCGTTCCGGCTGGAGCGAGGTGTGCAGATAGCCGCCGTTGCACTCGATGACGCCCGGCGGCGGGGCGGCGAGCGTGACCAGGACCCCCGAGGCGTCGACCGTCCGGGGCACGGCCTCGGGTCCGCCGTCACCGCTCAGGGAGACCTCCTGCCAGGACGTGTCGCCCGGCACGGGGGCGGCGGTGCGCGGCTCGGCCCGGAAGGCCCCCGCACCCGGCCGGGTGACGACGAGCCCTTCGGCGGCCAGTTGCGCGACGGCCCGGGAGACGGTCACCGGACTGACTCCGAAGCGCTGCACCAGCGCCCTGCTGGACGGCAGCTTCCCACCGGGTGAGTAGCGGTTCAGCTCGCCCCTCAACCGTACGACCAGATCGGAGGCACTGCTACTCTCTCGCATGACAGCACAGGATAGCGCTACTGGACGCAAGCCGATAGCGGTCGCCGCCGCATCCCCGGCCCACGGGACCGCGCGCGGCGGTGTACTGCTCGCCGGGCTGGGCGTGGTCGCCTTCTCCCTCACCTTCCCGTCCACGGTCTGGGGGCTGGAGAGCTTCGGCCCCTGGTCCCTGGTCGCCCTGCGCAGCCTGCTCGCCGCACTGATCGCGCTCTGCGCGCTGCTGGCGGGCCGGGTGCCGCTGCCGGAGCGCCGGCACTGGGGTGGCCTGGCGGTCGTCGCGGGCGGTGTCGTGGTGGGGTTCCCGCTGCTGACCACCCTGGCCCTGCAGACGTCCACCAGCTCGCACGCGGCGGTGGTGGTGGGTCTGCTGCCGCTGACGACCGCCCTGTTCGCGGCGCTGCGCACCGGCTCACGCCCGCCGCGCGCCTTCTGGATCGCGGCGCTGGCGGGAGCCGCCGTGGTCATCGTCTTCACGGTCCAGCAGAGCGGCGGAGCGCTCTCGGGCGGCGACCTGTACCTGTTCGGGGCCCTGCTGGTCTGCGCGGCCGGGTACACGGAGGGCGGGCGGCTGGCGCGGATCATGCCGGGCTGGCAGGTGATCGGCTGGGCCCTCGTCCTCTGCCTGCCGCTCGCGGTGGCCGGGGCGGCATTGGCCCTGCCCTCCGAGCCGGTGCACCTCACGGCGCACGGGGTGACCGGGCTGGTCTGGGTGGCGGCCGGATCGACCTTCCTCGGCCTGTACGTCTGGTACCGGGGCATGGCCGAGATCGGCGTGCCGCGTGCCAGTCAGCTGCAGCTGGCACAGCCGCTGCTCACCCTGGTCTGGTCCTTCCTGGCACTCGGCGAGGAGGTCTCCGCCGCCGCACCGCTGGCGGCGGTGGCCGTCCTGTTCTGCATCGCCGTCACCCAGCGGGCGGGCCGGCGCACGGCGGGCGGTGCGGCCTCCCGTGCGGGAGACGGAGGAGCGGCCCGTACGGGAGACGGAGCACCGGCCCGTACGGGAGGCGGGGACGGCCGACAGTCATAGACTTGTCGACATACATACCGCCACCCGCGAGGAGGTCACTCCCGATGGAGGCACACACGGGCGACAGGCTGCTGACGCACGGCAGGACCGTGGGACAGCACGACCAGGTCGCAGAGATCGTCGAGGTGCTCGGTGACGGAGGCGGCCCGCCCTACCGTCTGCGCTTCGAGGACGGACACGAGTCGATCAGGTCCCCCGGCCCCGACAGCGTCGTCCAGCACGGCACCGAGGACAGCGGCCGGTAGGACCCGGAAGCGCCGGCCGCCCCCGGGTCCGGGCGCGCCCGTCCGCTCAGCGCGGGGCGCGTGCCCGCGCCTGGTAGTGGTCGGCCACCACACGGGCCATCGCCCCGACCGGGTCGGCCTTCACATGCCTCGCGGAGAAGAACAGGTGACCACCCACCTCCGGATGGTCCGCGGCGAGCGTGAGGTGGCGGGAGAGTTCAGCCGGATCCTGCCAGGCGGCCGACTGGGCGGGGTCACCCGCCTTGTACAGCGCCTCCCCGACGTACAGGCCGACCCCGGTGCCGCGGACGGTCTGTGCCCACCAGGGCACCAGCTTCGCGTAGTCCGCCGCCGCGAGGCCGATCTCCCAGTAGATCTGGGGTGCGATGTAGTCGATCCACCCCTCCTTCACCCACTTCCTGGTGTCGGCGTGGAGGTCGTCGTACGTCTGCACGCCCGCGCTCGTGTCGGAGCCCAGCGGGTCGGTCGCCTTGTTGCGCCACACGCCCGAGGGACTGATCCCGAACCGGACACCGCTCCTGGTCTCCTTGATCCGTGCGGAGGTCTCACGCACCAGCCGGTCGATGTTGTCGCGCCGCCAGGCCGCCCGGTCCGCGAAGCCGCCGCCGTGCCGTGCGAACGTGTCGTCGTCGTCGAACTCCTCGCCCGCCACCGGATAGGGGTAGAAGTAGTCGTCCCAGTGGACCGCGTCGACGGCGTACCGGCTCACCGCGTCGAGCATCGCGTCCTGCACGAACTCCCTCACCTCGGGCAGGCCCGGGTCGTAGTAGAGCTTGCCGCCGTAGGGGACGACCCAGTCCGGGTGCACCCGCGCCGGGTGGTCGGCGACGAGCCGGGAGGGGTCGGTGTGGTTCGCCACCCGGTACGGGTTGAACCAGGCGTGCAGCTCCAGCCCGCGGGCGTGCGCCTCGACGACCGCGGTGCCGAGCGGGTCCCAGCCCGGATCCTTGCCCTGGACCCCCGTGAGGCACTGGGCCCACGGCTCGTAGGGGGACGGCCAGA
Source organism: Streptomyces sp. NPDC005899 (assembly GCF_040629645.1). Taxonomy (NCBI): domain Bacteria; kingdom Bacillati; phylum Actinomycetota; class Actinomycetes; order Kitasatosporales; family Streptomycetaceae; genus Streptomyces; species Streptomyces sp. NPDC005899. The sequence goes on from NZ_JBEXWB010000352.1 coordinate 2,709, forward strand.
GCGCGTCGGCGGTCGGCCGGACCTGGAGGACGACGGCGTTCAGTCTGCGGTCGACCGCACGGTCCAGGTGGCCGGTCAGCTCCGCCTGCTGGGCGGCGGCCGTCAGACCGGACCGCGAGGGCCAGTCCACGTTGGCGACGGTGGAGATCCACATCCCGCGCATCCCGCCCTCCGAGGCCCTGCGGCGCCCGGGGACGGCACCCGCACCCGGCACGGGCACCGCGGCACCCGGCCGGGGCGCCGCGACGGCGTCACCCGCCGTCATCAGGGCGGCGAGCATCCCCGCCGCGCTCATCACAAAAGACCTTCGGCCACTGAGCCGCATCGATCGCGCCTTTCGTCTCTCTGTGTCCTCATGTGTCGCTCCGGCTGCCGTGACGCAGGTCATGCCCCGCCTCCCGCTCCGCGACCCGCAGGCCACGGGTGCCGCGTCCCGGAGTAACGTCGTGGGGTCGAGGCGGTCCCCGGAATCAGACGGATACTGCCGCACGAGGATCAGCGAAAGGCACGAGGTGACGGACTCTATGGCCGACATTGCACGCGTCGGAGTGGTGGGCTGTGGCCAAATGGGCGCAGGCATCGCGGAGGTGTGCGCCCGCAGCGGCCTCGAGGTCATGGTGGCGGAGACCACCGGCGAGGCGCTGGAGATAGGGCGTACCCGCCTGCACAACTCCCTCTCGAAGGCCGCCGAACGCGGCAAGATCACCGAGGAGGAGCGCGACGAGACGCTCGGCCGCCTCAGCTTCACGACCGACCTCGGCGAGTTCGCCGACCGTGACCTCGTCATCGAGGCCGTCGTGGAGAACGAGCAGGTCAAGACCGAGATCTTCCAGGTACTCGACCAGGTGGTGACACGGCCGGACGCCATCCTCGCCTCGAACACCTCCTCCATCCCGCTGGTGAAGCTGGCGGTGGCGACCTCCCGGCCCGACCAGGTCATCGGCATCCACTTCTTCAACCCGGCTCCGGTCCAGAAGCTCGTCGAGCTGATCCCCGCGCTGACGACCTCGGACGCGACGATCAAGCGCGCCGAGGCGGTGGTGCAGGACGTCCTCGGCAAGCACGCCATCCGCGCCCAGGACCGGTCCGGTTTCGTGGTCAACGCCCTGCTGATCCCGTACCTCCTCTCCGCGATCCGCATGTTCGAGTCGGGCATCGCCAGCCGCGAGGACATCGACAACGGCATGGAGATGGGCTGCGCCCACCCGATGGGCCCGCTCAAGCTCGCGGACCTGATCGGTCTGGACACGGTGGCCTCGGTCGCCGACTCGATGTACGCGGAGTACAAGGAGCCCCTGTACGCCGCTCCCCCGCTGCTCCAGCGCATGGTCGACGCGGGCCGGCTGGGCCGCAAGACGGGGTCGGGGTTCTACCCGTACGACTGAGTTCGCGGTGTTCCGCCGAGGGCCGGTCCGCGAACGCAGGGCCGGCTCCCGGCACCCGTACCGCCCTCAGCCGAGCCGCAGGTGATGGAGCATCAGCAGGCCGGCGGCCATGGCCGCCGCCGGTATCTGCCCCCGCGCGATCATGTCGGGGACGAGCTCGAGCGGGACCCACTCGCGGCGCGAGGACTCGAAGTCGTCCACCGGGCGGCCGGTGTACGTGGCCTCCCGCGCCCAGAAGAGGTGGTGGCGGGAGTCGGTGAGGCCGCCGGCCGGCTCGGCCGTGATCAGCGGGCTCAGCTCGCCGGGCCGCCAGCCCGTCTCCTCCTCCATCTCCCGGGCCGCCGCGGCGGCGACGTCCTCACCGTCCTCCACCACGCCCGCCGCGAGCTCCCAGCCCCAGCTGTCGGTGATGAAGCGGTGCCGCCACAGCAGGAGAACCTCGTTCGCCTCGTTGACGACCGTCGCCGCGGCGACCGGCCGGAGCCGGATGACGAAGTGGTCGAGATGACGGCCGTCGGGGAGGACGACATCCGCCAGGTTGACCCGGAACCAGGGATTCGCGTACACAGCCTGTTCGTTTACGTTCGCCCATTGCACAGTGTTGCCACCTTCCGACTGGTTGATGACAACATCGGAGCAGGGGCCGGACCGCAGGGGAACGGGCCCGGGCGGCTCGGGCGAGGCTCACAGGGGCACGCGCAGCGCCCCGTCGATCAGGCCGGCCGTCGCCTCCGCGTCGGCGCAGCCGCTCGCGGCCAGGAGTTCGCGCACCGAGCGCAGCCGGTCGCGGACCCGCTGGGACTCCATGCCGCGGGCGTGTTCCGCCATGTCGGAGGCCGTGCCGGCCGCCTTGTCCGCCTCTCCTTGCAGCAGTTCCAGATGGCAGAGCATGGCCAGCCGGTGCACTCTGCCGCGGTCGTGCGCCGGGGAGCGTACGGCCGCCGCGGCGTGCTCCCGGGCCCCGGCCAGATCCCCGAGACCGAGCAGCGCCTCGGCGACCTGGACGTCGACGAGGCCCGGCTGGACGTATCCGGTCTCGTCCGGCTCGCGCCCGGGACGGACGCGGCCGGCCTCGGTCTCCGCCCGGCGGATGCGCTCCAGGGCGCTCGGCCGGTCACCGAGCCGCGCGTAGGCCTTGGCCTGCATGGCGTACAGGTCGGCGGCCAGGGCCGGGGTGAGGTGCGGGCCGGCGGCCCGCAGCGCCGCCTCGGCGAAGGCGACGGACCCGCGGTGGTCGGCCAGGAACAGCGACTGGTTGACCAGCAGTGCGATCACGTAGGCGCCGAGGCCCCGATCGCCGCTGGCCTTGGCGAGACGCAGGGCCTGGTGGAAGTAGCGCTGCGCGAGTCCGTGCGCGTCGGAGTCGTAGGCGCAGATCCCGGCGACGGCCACCAGACCGCCGGCCGCGCGGTGCAGCCGGCGTCCCAGCGCGTCGCCGTACCCGCCCCGGAGCAGCGGCGCCGTCCGAGCGTTGAGGAAGCCGACGACGCGGGGCCTGGTCGCGATGCCCCCCGCCTTGCGGTACATCTGTTCGTAGTGGGACCGTGCCGCCCGGAGCATCGCCATGTCGGCCGGCCCCACCCGGGAGGGCCCCGGTCGTGAGACGTCGGCGTCCTCGGGCGGGTTCTCCCACTCCCACACGGGCATCACGGCGGGCGTCCCCGTGACGGCCGCGGCGGTGGAGAGGTGGGCGCGCCGCTGTTCGTCGGAGCGCCACAGTGCGGTGGCGTGCTCGACGAATCCGCAGAGCGGTGGGCCGTGCGTCGCCGCGGGGGCTCCCGAGACGCCCATGCCGATGTCGTCGAGCGTGACGGACCTGTCCAGCCTGGCGCTCAGGACCTCGCAGACCAGGTCCGGCACCTGCCCGCGAGGGCGCTGGCCCTTGAGCCACCGCGAGACCGCGGTGTGCTCGTACCTCAGGCGCAGACCGCGGGCACGGCCGGCCTGGTTGACGTGAGCGGCGAGCCCCGCACGGGACACACCCGCCTCGTCGATCAGGGATTCGAGCAGGACGTTGGGCTCCATCGCCCCCCCATGTGCGTGTCGCGACGAGCTTAGTCCAGCACGGTTCACACGGGGTGTGAACGCGATGCCCGGATCATGCCGCTGCGTGCTCTGCCGCGAGAGGGCACGGGCCGCTTGAATGAGTGCCTCGCAAGAAGCGGCCGGGTCGTCGGCTCCCCCTCGTACAGCTCGACGACCCGCCCGCGCCGTCCCACCCGCCGACCTGCCCGGCACTCCGTGGCGGGAGGGACGGCGCCGGATCGCACGACCTACTGCCTCGACGACAGGAGGGTCCGCGTGCGGTCCCCGTGGCCGCCCGGCGAGAGAAGAAGGGGCGTATCCGGTGACCGGCCGCAAGGCGGCCCGCGACGACGCACGGGTGAGCGGCGCGCTCGACGCGATGCTGGC
>NZ_JBEXWB010000353.1:0-6492 GCF_040629645.1 Streptomyces sp. NPDC005899
CGTCCGGGCCCGTTCCGTGCCGGGCCCGGACGAACGCGTCCCGTCGGCCGGTCTCCGGCCTGATCGTGTGTCGGTCCCGGGCGTGTCAGTCACGCCGGTGCTCGTCCTCGGGCGGGATCACCTCGTTACCGCGGTCGCTCAGCTCGTAGGGGGAGAGGGCCCTGCCGTCCTCGGGGAAGTGGTCCGCGTGATGCGGGCCGCTCTCCCGCACCTCCGTCCGGTGATCCGGCCGGAGCGGCTGCTCCTCGGGGCGGGGTGCCGGTGACTCCTTGTCCCGGCGCCGCATCCCGAGGACGAACCCACCGATCAGCAGCAGCACCACGAGCAGGCCGACAATGCCGATGATCACGCCAACCGCGCCCGGGCCGCCGGAACCACCGGTGGAGGCGAGCGCTTCCCATGCTCCGTTCGTTACGTCCATGCATGCCGCATACCCCGGGAACCCGATCGCAGACAGCCATTGACATGAATTCATGTTTTATGGCGATGTCACGGTAAAAGAGTTTCATATGGTTGAGATTGGCTACACGATGATGACCGAGCAGGCAGGCCCGCGCGCCCTCGTCGAGGACGTGGTGGCGGCGGAGGAAGCCGGCTTCGACTTCTCCGTCACCTCCGATCACTACTTCCCCTGGCTCGCTTCCCAGGGACACGCGCCTTATGCCTGGTCCGTGCTGGGCGCGGCGGCCCAGGCGACCTCCAGGATCCCGCTGATGACCTACGTGACCTGCCCGACCACGCGCTACCACCCCGCCGTGGTCGCCCAGAAGGCGGCGACACTCCAGCTCCTGGCCGAAGGCCGTTTCCGGCTCGGTCTCGGCTCCGGCGAGAACCTCAACGAACACGTGGTCGGCGCAGGATGGCCGGCCGCCCACGTGCGCCTGGAGATGCTCGAGGAAGCCGTGGAGATCATTCGCGCGCTCTTCGACGGGGACTGCGTCAACCACCACGGCACCCACTTCGACGTGGAGAACGCCAGGCTCTGGGACCTGCCGGAGCAGCGCGTGCCCATCGGCATCGCCGTCTCGGGCCCGAAGTCGTGTGCGCTCGCGGGACGGCTGGGCGACCTGGTCATCGCGACCGAGCCGGACGCCGGCCTGCTGAGCGCCTTCGACAGCCACGGTGGCGCGGGAAAGCCCCGCGTCGGCCAGATCCCCGTCTGCTACGACCCCGACCGGGACGCCGCGATCGCCCGCGCCCACGACCAGTTCCGCTGGTCCGTCGGCGGCTGGAAGGTCAACTCCGAACTCCCCGGCCCGGCTGGATTCGAACAGGCCACCCAGCACGTCCGGCCGGAGGACGTCGCCGAGTCCGTGCCGTGCGGCGACGACGTGGACGCGTTCGTCGACGCCGTCCGCGCCTACAGCGACGCGGGCTTCACCCAGATCGCCCTCGTGCAGGTGGGCGGCGGGCACCAGCGCCCCTTCATCGAGTGGGCCAGGACCACACTGCTCCCGGCCCTGCGCGAACTCTGACCCGGCCGGATCGTGACCCGGCCCGCGCGGCTCGTGTCGCCGAGATGCGGACGCGGGGTCAGCCTGGAAGGAATCCCCGCGGCGCGGGCGGGCACGCGAGAGGGAGTACGACCAGGTGACCGGGCCCGCCGGACGGTACCCGCGACCGGGGGCCGCGCACGGCCGGTCCCCGGTCGCGGGTGCACCGAACGGTGTCTCCCCGGCACCCCAGTGAAAGGAACAAGCGTGAACAGCACTCCCCAGCAGACGCAGGAGCACCAGGAGAGCGGCGACGTCGTCGTGGCGGTGACCGGCTGCCCGAAGGAGGACGCACGGACCGTGTTCGACGTGCTGCGCCGCTCCTTCGCGTCCGACCGCCCGGCGGGCGACACGCCCGAGGAGGCGTCGGACAACCGCCCGACGGTGTGGACGGCGACCGTCGACGTCACCGAGACGAAGGCCGGTGCCGAACCCGCCCAGCTCTCCACGCCGGTCACGGTGGAGGCACAGGGCGGCTACTGGGCCGTCGACCGCCTCCGCGAGCACCTGGCGGACGCCTTCGCCGTACGGGTGGTGGGGACCGCGGCCGGGGACCAGGAACAGGAGGTCCGGCTGCGCCTGGAGAGCCACCGCCCCGCCTGACGGGTCGCACCTGACAGCCGGACCCGCCGGCAGCCAGACTGCCCGACCGGAATCCGGAAGGTACGCGTACATGGACCCCACCCCCGCCGGGCGCGACGCCACCGCGCACGCCCCGGCCGCAGGCGACCGCTCGACCTTCGCCCTGCACGTCAACGGCACCGAACGCATCCTCACCCTCGACAACCGCACGACGCTGCTCGACGCGCTGCGCGAGCACCTGGGACTGACCGGCGCGAAGAAGGGCTGCGACCACGGGCAGTGCGGCGCCTGCACCGTCCTGGTCGACGGCCGGCGGGCCAACAGCTGCCTGCTGCTGGCCGTGGCCCAGGAGGGCACCCGCGTCACCACCGTCGAGGGCCTCGCCGACGGCGACCGGCTCCACCCCCTCCAGGCGGCCTTCCTGGAGAGGGACGCGCTGCAGTGCGGCTACTGCACCCCCGGACAGATCTGCTCGGCGGCCGGCATGCTCGACGAGGCGGCGGCCGGATCCCCGTCCCACGTCACCCCGAGGACGCCGGCCGTCCCGGAGGGCCCCGCGCCGCTCGACGCGCGGGAGATCCGTGAACGGATGAGCGGCAACCTCTGCCGCTGCGGCGCCTACCCGAACATCGTCCGGGCGATCGAGGACGTGGCCCCGTGAAACCATTCGCCTACCTGCGCCCCGGATCCGTCGCCGAAGCCGTCCGCGCGGGAGCCGAGAACCCCGGTGCCCGGTTCCTCGGCGGCGGCACCAACCTCGTCGACCTCATGAAGCTCGGCGTGGAGACGCCCGGCCTGCTCATCGACGTCAGCAGGCTGCCGCTGGACCACGTGACGCGGACGGAGGACGGCGGCCTCCGCGTCGGCGCGACCGTACGCAACAGCGACCTCGCCGCCCGTCCCGAGGTGCGCGCCGACTACCCGGTGCTGTCGCAGGCCCTGCTGGCCGGGGCGTCCGGGCAGCTCCGCAACGCCGCCACCACCGGTGGGAACCTGCTCCAGCGGACCCGCTGCCCGTACTTCCAGGACATCTCCAAGCCGTGCAACAAGCGGAGCCCGGGCTCGGGCTGCTCCGCGCGGGAGGGGGTCCACCGCGACCTCGCGGTACTCGGCCACTCACCGGACTGCGTCGCCACCAACCCCTCGGACATGGCGGTCGCCCTCGCGGCTCTCGACGCCACCGTGCGCCTGGAGGGGCCCGAGGGCGAACGGACCGTGCCCGTCACCGGCTTCCACCGGCTGCCCGGCGACAACCCCGACCAGGACACGGTCGTACGGCCGGGGGAGCTGATCACCGAGGTCGTGCTGCCGCCCCGCCCCGACGGATCGGCGTCGCTGTACCGCAAGGCCCGCGACCGCGCCTCGTACGCCTTCGCCCTGGCCTCCGTCGCGGCGGTCCTGGCGGTGCGCGACGGACGTGTCGCGCACGCGTCGCTCGCGTTCGGAGGGCTCGCCCACCGCCCGTGGCGCGCCCGGGCGGCGGAGGACCTGCTGCGCGGCGCACCCGCCGGCCCCGAGACCTTCGCGCGGGCGGTGGACGCCGAACTGGAGGCCGCCAGGCCCTTGCGGGACAACGGTTTCAAGGTGGACCTGGCCCGCAGGCTGGCCCTCGGCGTCCTGACCGAACTCGCCTCCCCGGCCGGCTGACCGGCCCGCCCGCACCTCCGACGAACCGAGGACCACCGACATGAGCCACGCCCCCCAGCCACTGGGCGCGCCCGTCGTCCGCCGCGAGGGCCGGGACAAGGTCACCGGCGCGGCGCGCTACGCCGCCGAACACACCCCGCCCGGCCGCCTGTACGGCTGGATCGTCACGGCCACGGTGCCCAAGGGCCGTGTCACCGCCGTCCGTACGGCCGACGCGCTCGTCCTGCCGGGCGTGCACACCGTCCTGACCCCGGACAACGCGCCTCGCCTCGGGCAGGCCGACGATCCGGTCCTCGCCGTCCTCCAGGACCACCGGGTGCCGCACCGGGGCTGGCCCGTCGCCCTGGTCCTGGCCGAGACCCTGGAGGCGGCCCGGGAGGGTGCCGACGCCGTGCGCGTCGAGTACGAGAGCGACGGCCACGACGTCGTGCTCACCGGCGACCATCCGGGCCTCTACGTCCCCGAGCTGGCCAACGGCGGCAACGCGGCCGTCCGTGAGCGCGGTGACTTCGACGGCGCGTTCGCCGCCTCGCCGGTGCGGATCGACGCCACGTACACACTCGGTGGGCTCCACAACCATCCGATGGAGCCGCACGCCTCCACCGCCACCTGGGCCGACGGGCATCTGACGGTCCACGACTCCAGCCAGGGCTCCACCACCGTGCGTGACACCCTGGCCCAGGCCTTTGAGCTCGACCCGGACCGGATCACCGTCGTCTCCGAACACGTCGGCGGCGGATTCGGCTCCAAGGGGACCCCGCGCCCGCAGGTGATCCTGGCGGTGATGGCGGCCCGCCTCACCGGACGGCCGGTCCAGCTCACCGTCCCGCGCCGTCACATGCCCGCGATCGTGGGGCACCGCGCGCCGACGGTGCAGCGGGTGCGGATCGGTGCCGGGCGCGACGGCGTCATCTCCGCCCTCGCCCACGAGGTCGCCACCCACACCTCCACCGTCAAGGAGTTCGTCGAGCAGGCCGCCGTGCCCGCCCGCGTCATGTACACCTCGCCGCACAGCCGCACGGTGCACCGGGTGACGGCCCTCGACGTGCCCAGCCCGTCCTGGATGCGCGCGCCGGGGGAGGCGTCCGGGATGTACGCCCTGGAGTCGGCCATCGACGAACTGGCCTGCGCGCTGGGGATCGACCCGGTCGAACTGCGGCTGCGCAACGAGCCGGCCACCGAACCCGACAGCGGGCGCCCGTTCAGCAGCCGCAACCTCAGGGCCTGCCTGGAGGAGGGGGCGCGCCGGTTCGGCTGGTACGACCGGGACCCGGGCCCCGCGTCCCGGCAGGAGGGGCCGTGGCTGCTCGGCACGGGAGTGGCGTCGGCGACGTACCCGGTACTCCTCTCGCCGTCCGCGGCATCCGCCCACGCCGCGCCCGACGGCTCCTACCGGATCGGCGTCAACGCCACCGACATCGGCACCGGCGCGCGCACCGTCCTCGCGCAGATCGCCGCCGCCGCGCTCGGCACACCGCTCGACAACGTCCGGATCGACATCGGCAGCAGCGACCTGCCCAAGGGCTCCGTGGCCGGCGGATCCTCCGGCACGGCGTCCTGGGGCTCGGCGGTGCACAAGGCCGCCACCGCGCTGGTGCGCAGGCTCGGCGAGCACACCGGACCGGTCCCGCCCGACGGCATCACGGTCACGGCCGACACCGAGCAGGAGGCGGCGCGGGAGTCCCCCTACGCACGGCACGCCTTCGGGGCGCACTTCGCCGAGGTGGCCGTCGACTCCGTCACCGGTGAGGTGCGGGTGCGCCGGCTCCTCGGGGTGTTCGCCGCCGGCCGCATCCTCAACGCCCGCACCGCACACTCCCAGTTCGTCGGCGGCATGGTCATGGGACTCGGCATGGCACTGACCGAGGGCAGCACGATGGACGCGGCGCACGGTGACTTCACCGAGCGGGACCTGGCCTCCTACCACGTGCCCACCTGCGCCGACGTACCCGACATCGAGGCCCACTGGATCGACGAGGAGGACCCCCACCTCAACCCCATGGGCAGCAAGGGCATCGGCGAGATCGGCATCGTCGGCACGGCGGCCGCCATCGGCAACGCGGTACGGCACGCCACCGGCGCCCGGCTCCGCACCCTGCCTCTCACGCCGGACACGGTGCTGCCCCACCTGCCGTGACCGTCCACGCGGGGGAGGACGTGCGTCCCTCGGTTGCGCGACCGGCTCACCGGGGTCACCCTGATGAGTGACCCAGAAGTGATGAACGCTCACGCTTCGTGCTCGGGGGTCGTCGGTTCGGACGGGGTGAAGCAAGTGGGCCTCGCGGTGAGGAGCCTCGACGATGACCGTTCCACTCGACCGGCACTACCAGGTCGAACTGCAGGTGTCGGCTGAGCGCGTTTCCCAGCTCCGGCGCATAGTCGCCGCGCACCTTCGCCACTGGAGTCTCGATCTGCACGTCCGGCCGGTCTGCCGGGCGGCGGAGGAACTCCTGACCAACGTCCGGATGCACGTCGGCGCCGACAGCACGTGTGTCGTCGAACTGCGCTGGACCGGACGGCACCTGACGGTGTCCGTCGCCGACAGCGGCTCCCGGATGCCCAGGCTGCTCAGCGGCGGCGGTGGCGGCCTCAGCCGCGTCATGGCCCTGAGCGACAGCTGGGGCACCTGCCGGACCACCGGGGGCAAGGTGGTCTGGTTCACGCGTTACGCCCAGACGCCCCGCACCACCCGGCTGCTGCCGGGCGCGCCGCTCCCCTCGGGCGACGCGTTCCGTCCCCGGCCGGCCGCCGAGCTCGTCTGACCGGCGGC
>NZ_JBEXWB010000354.1:0-6426 GCF_040629645.1 Streptomyces sp. NPDC005899
GCCGCCGGCGAACGGCTCGGCGGGCGGCGGACCGTGCGCGTCCACCCGGTGGGCGGCGGGGGGCCGGTCGTGCTCCTGCTCGACGGTGACGACTGGCTGTACCTCCACCCGGCCATGACCGCCTTCGACGCCGCCGTCGCCGCCGGTGACATGCCGCCCGTCACGCTCGTGTTCCTCCCGGCCAAGGACAGGGCGGCCGAATTCACGTGCGCGCCCGGGCTGTGGGAGGCGGTCCGGGACGAACTGCTGCCGTCGGTGGCGGAGTCCGGCGTGCCCACCGACCCGGACCGGCTCGTGGTGGCCGGTCAGAGCCTCGGCGGGCTGAGCGCGCTGTACGCGGCGCTGGAGTTCCCGGAGCTGGTCTCACGGGTCGCCTGCCAGTCCGGGTCGTTCTGGTGGGGCCCCGGCGCCCTGGGACGGCCCGACCCCCTGGCCGGCCCGGTCGGCGGCGCCGTCGCCGCGCGCCTGCGGGAGCGCCCCGACCTGTCCGGTCTGCGGGTCGCCTTCGACGTCGGCGAACACGAGACGAGGATGCTCCCCCACTGCGAGCTGACCGAGACACTGGCCGCGCGGGCCGGCGCCACCGTGCGGGTCTCCCGTTCCCCGTCGGGGCACGACCGGGCCGGCTGGCGGCACGCCCTGCTCAGGGACGTCGCCTGGGCGCTGGGCTGAGTCCGCGTCCGCACCTCCCCCGCGCCCGGCCCGGGCCGCTCCCCACCGGGCCCGCTCCCCACCGGGCCCGCGGCCCGGCGGGTCACCGGGCCACGGCGTGGCAGTAGTCCGGATTCGTGGCGAGGAGGTTGCGGTGGCTGTCCTCGGCGACGACGGCCCCGCCGTCCAGGACGAGGACGCGGTCGGCGGCGTCCAGCAGGGCCGGACTGCTGGTGATCACGAGGGTGGTGCGGCCCCGCCGGAGTTTGGCGATGTTGCGCGCGACGAGCTGTTCGGTGACGGCGTCGACGGCCGTCGTCGGGTCGTGCAGGACGAGGACGTCGGTGTCGGCGGCCAGGGCCCGGGCCAGGGACAGCCGTTGGCGCTGCCCCCCGGACAGGTTCGCGCCCCGGTCCCGCACCGCGTGGTCGAGGCCCTCTCGGTGCAGGGCCACGACGTCGGTGAGCATGGACGCCTCCACGGCCTCGGGTACCGTCCGGCTGGTGCCCGAGGGGTCGATGTTCGTGCGGAGGGTCCCCGCGAAGATCTCGCCGTCGTACGGGTTGACCAGCATGTGCGCCCGGACCGCCTCGACGGACAGCTCACCGATCTTCCGCCCGCTGACTCGGACCACCCCGTCGTACGCCTCGGGCGGGGTGTTGACGGCCAGGACCGACGCCAGGTCGGCCGCCGCTCGCGGCTGGTAGGCCGAGACGGCCACGAACTCGCCCGCGGGCACCCGGAACGTCAGGCCGTCCAGGGACCCGTGGCACACGCCGTCGAGCTCCAGGTCGCCCCCGGCGGCCGGGCGTTCCGCACCGGAGGCCGCAACCGGCGGTGCGGTGAGCACGAGGGCCATCCGCTCGGCCGACGCGCGCGCCATCATCACGTACTTGGGCATCTCCGCGAACATCTTGAGGGGCTCCATGATGAACTGCGCGAGCCCCACGGCCATGACGAGCTCCCCGACGGAGATCCGGCCCTCGACGGCGAGCCATCCGGCCGTCAGGGTCACCGCCCCGGCCAGCACCGCGTTGAGCGCCAGCGCCGTCCCCGCGTACGCGCCGTTCACCCTGGCGACGGTGACCGCCTGCCGCCTGGCCTCCGTACTGACCTTCCGGTAGGAGAGGAACGCAGCGTGGTTGCCGCCGAAGCCGTGCAGGGGGCGCAGGCCGGTGATCAGGTCGGCGACCTTCGCGCCCGCCCTGGCCACGCGGGCCTGCTGTTCGCGGGTACTGGACCCGATCCGTCCGGACATGACGCTGAGCACGGACAGGATCGCGACGGTTCCCAGGATGACCAGCGCACCGAGCCGGACATCGGCCAGACCCAGCGCGAGGGCCGCGACCACCACCGCGACCAGCGAGCTGATCAGCAGCGGCACCACCTCGATGATGTCGGCGGTCTGGTCGGCGTCCTCGGTGGCGATGGTCAGCACCTCGCCGGACTTCAGGTCGACATCCCTGGCCACCGGCTGGAGTCCGCAGGCCGCGACGCGCACCCGCCAGCGGTGCGCCTCGGTCGTGTTGGCCTTCTGCAGGACGCGCATCCCGAAGCGCCACGACAGTGACACGGTCGTGATGATGACGGCCAGCGCCGCGATCGAGAGGCCGAGCGAGCCGAGGGTCCTGTCCTGCATGGTGTGCTCGACGATGAGGCCGAGCGCGATGGGGAAGGCGGTCTCACCCGCCTGGTAGAGGCCCATGAGGACGGTGCCCCAGGCCATGGCGCCGATGTTGCGGCGCAGGGCGGTTCGCAGGATGCCGGCCCCCGCGCGGGGCCCTCGCGTGTCAGTTGTCATCGAGGTGGCGCGCAATCGCTTCCGGGGTTCGCAGGGTGAGCAGGTCGCGGATCGTGATCACGGGACCGAACTCCCGTCGGAGCAGCCCGATGAGCCGCACCGCCAGCATGGAGTGTCCCCCGAGGGACACGAAGTCGCTCGTCGCGCCCACCTCGTCGTCATCCAGGTCCAGTGCCTCGGCGAAATACTCGCAGACCACCGTCTCGGTCGCGTTCGCCGGGCCTCGCTCGCCCCCGGTGGTCAGCACGCCCAGCGGCTTCGCCTCGGGCAGCGCCTTGGTGTCGGCCTTGCCGTTGACGGTCAGCGGGATGCCGTCGACCTGGGCGTAGTGGGTCGGGCGCAGGAAGTCCGGCAGTCCGGCGCCCACCTCGGCGGCGACCGTCGCCAGGTCGGAGCCGGCGAGGACCAGGTAGGCGGCCAGCCGGTGGGTCCCTTCGGCCCGCGGGTCGGGCTGGGCGACCGCGGCGACGAAGCGCACCGCGGGATGTGCCGCGAACGCGGCCTCGACCTCGCCCGGTTCGACCCGGTGGCCGCGGATCTTGACCTGCTGGTCGGTGCGGCCGAGGTAGGACAGGTGTCCGTCGGGCCGCCGGGTCACCAGGTCGCCGGTGCGGTACATGCGCTCGCCGGGTGCTCCGAACGGGCAGGCGACGAACCGGTCCGCGGTCTGCGCCGGCTGCCCGAGGTAGCCGCGCGCGATGCCGACGCCCGCCACGTACAGCTCCCCGGGCACCCCGTCCGGCAACGGCCGCAGCCAGGGGTCCAGTACGTACACGTCGGTGTTGTCGATCGGTACGCCCACCACCGGGTCCTGGCACTCGAAGGTGCCGACGCCGAGGGTGTTGATGGTGTACTCGGTGGGACCGTACAGGTTGTAGCCGACCGTGCCGTCGGTCCCGGCGAGCGTCCGCCAGAGCCCCGGTGTGACGGCCTCGCCGCCGAGCAGCACGAGCGCCGGCCGTCGTCCCGGGTCGTCGAGGATGCCCTCCGCCACCAGTTGCTGCGCGTAGGTCGGGGTCACGTTGACGACGTCGATGCCGTGCGCGAGGCAGTACTCGGTCAGCCGGGGGGCGTCGCGGCGCAGCTCCTCGTCACAGATGTGGACCTCGTGGCCGTCGGCGAGCCACAGCAGTTCCTCCCACGACATGTCGAAGGCGAACGACACGGTGTGGGCGATCCGGAAGACCCGGTGGCCGTGCCGGGCCAGGACCGGTTCGAAGATCCGGCGCTGATGGTTGATCAGCATGTTGGTGAGCCCGGCGTACTCGGTCACCACGCCCTTGGGCTTCCCGGTCGACCCGGAGGTGTAGATCGTGTACGCGGGATGCCTCAGGCGGTTCGGGTTTTCGGGGCTGAACGTCACGAAGGGGTCGGCCGCGGGGAGGGGCCGGTCCAGCTCGATCAGTTCGCCGGTCAGCCGGGGGGAGACGGCGCTCACGGTGAGGATCACGTCCGGTCGGCAGTCGGCGACGATCGCGGCGATCCGCTCGTCCGGGTGGTCCAGCTCCAGCGGTACGTACGCGGCGCCGACGCGCAGCACCGCGAACAGCGCGACGATCGAGTCGAGGGAGCGCGGCACGGCGAGGCCCACGGTCACCTCCGGCCCCACACCGCGGGCGGCCAGGACGCCCGCCACCGCCCTGCTGCGGTCGCGGAGCTGGGCGAAGGTCATGGCCGAGCCGTCGGCGACGAGTGCGGTGCGCCCGGGGTCGCGGTCCGCGGCACGGTCGAAGCGGTCGACGACGGTGTCCGTGCCGACGTCCGTACGGGCGGGGGGCTCCGGAGCCGGTCCGAGGCCGCCGAGCGCGCCCACCTTCCCCGTCGACCGGGCCAGGTCCTCCAGCACCCGGAGGTAGTCGTCGAGGAGACGGCGGGCGCCCGCGGTGTCCTCGCCGCGGTGCTCCAGCTTGACGGTGAGCCGGTCCCCCGGGGTGACGACCCAGGTGAACGGGTAGTGCGTCGAGTCGTCCGCCCGCACCGAGGTGATGCCGTGCCTGGAGTTCATCTCGGCGAAGGCGTCCATGTCCAGGAAGTTCTGGAGGACGAACAGGTTGTCGAACAGGCTGTCGTGCCCACTGGCCCGCTGGATCTCCCCGAGTCCCAGGTGCTCGTGGTCCATCGCCTCGACCCTGGCGGCCTGGACGGCTGCCAGGTACGCCCCGACCGTGTCGGCCGGCCGGGGCCGGGTCCACATGGGCACCGTGTTGAGAAGCACGCCGACGACGTCGGACAGTCCCTCGCCCTCCCGGCCGGAGACGGTCACGCCGAACACGGCGTCGCTCCGGCCGGTGTGCGCACCGAGCAGGAGGCCGAACGCGCCGGTGAGGAGGGAGTTCAGCGTGACGCCGTGCCTGCCGGCCGCGTCCCGCAGGAGTTGGGACCGGGCGGCGGACAGCGTGTGCACGAGGGCGTGCGGCAGGTCGTCCGAGAGGGCAGGGGCCGGTCCGGCGAGCAGCGTCGGGCCGGTCAGTCCGGCCAGGTGCTCCGCCCAGAAGCGTTCCGACGGGGCGCTGTCCCTGGCGGCGAGCGCCCGGGCGTACTCCTCGAAGCCCGGGACCGCGGGCGCCGGATCCAGCGGCTCGCCCGCCACCACGGCCCGGTAGGCGTCGAAGAGGTCCCGCAGGACCGTCTCACGGGACCAGCCGTCCCACAGCAGCAGGTGGTAGCTGAGCAGCAGGCCGTCACGGCCGTCCGGCAGGCGCACGACGGTGAGGCGGACCAGCGGCGGTTCACCGGGGTCGAAGCCGGTGTCGCGGTCCCGGGCGCGGAGTGCGTCGACGTCCGCCTCCGTCTCGGGGTGGACCGTGCGCACGGGGACCCGGCGGCCCGCCCGCAGGGTCTGCACCGGGTTTCCGCCGTCGTCCGTGGTGAACCCGGCTCCCACGACCGGGTGCCGCCCGATCACGTGGGCCATCGCCTCGGCCAGGGCGTCGGTGTCCAGACGCCGGTCGAAGGTGAAGTAGCTCTGCGCCACGTAGTGCCCGGCCCGGCCCGCCATCTGGGCCTGGAAGTACAGGCCCCGCTGGAGCGGGGTGACGGGTGCCGTGCGCTCGGCCGTCGCGGCGGCGGCCGCGATGTGGCCCAGCGCGTCCCGCCAGTGTCCGGTGATCTCGTCGGGCACGCCGTCGGCGAGGGCGAACTCCGCGTGCAGGCTTCCGGTGGCCCCGTCGGTCCAGGCGTTGACCTCGACCGCGTACGGGCCGCTCTCCTCGCCGCCGGTCAGCCGCAGTGCCTGGGACTCGCTGCCCCGGCCGAGGTAGTTGAAGAGGACCTGCGGGCTGGCGTCCAGCAGCGGTGCGGTCTGCGGGTCGAGGTACCTGAGCTGCCCGTAGGCGACGTGCCCGGCTTCGTCCGGTTGCCGTTCGGCCAGCTCGCACGCCGCCGCCACGGGGTCGGTGTGCGCCGCGAGCCGTACGGGCGCGATGGAGGTGAACCAGCCGACCGTGCGGGAGTAGTCGTGGTGTGCCAGTACCGGCACCCGGCCGTGCCGCTCCAGCTCGATCGCGAGGTCGGTGGGAGAGGACTGGATGCGTGTGAGGGCGGCGCGGAGCGCGCCGCACAGCAGCTCGGTGACACCGGTGCCGAGCGCGGCGGGCGCCGTGCGCGTCACCTGTGCGCTCACCTCGGGCCCGAGCACCACGGTGGTCGTGCGGCGCCCCCGGACCCGTTCGGGGGGCAGCAGGGCCGGGGCCCGCAGTGTGGTGATCCAGTGCCCGAGGGTGTCCGTGACCCGGGCGGACCGCGAGGTGAGGGCCTCGGCGTACTCGGCGTAGGACGTGGTCGGCGGCGCCGGGGCCGTCCCGCGCAGGGCGGCGGTGAGGTCGTCCAGCAGGATCAGCCAGGACACCGCGTCGACGGCGAGGTGGTGCACGGTGACGACCAGGGTCCTGGTCGCCTCCAGCCAGTCGAAGGCGATGACGTCCCCGGCCCGGGGGTCGAGGCGCGCGGCGGCCTCGTCGGCGGCGGCCGCCGCG
>NZ_JBEXWB010000355.1:0-6390 GCF_040629645.1 Streptomyces sp. NPDC005899
CGGTGCCTCCGCGACAGCCGGAGGCACCGAGCCGGGCCGTCGCCGTGTCAGTGCTTCCGGCCGCTTACCAGGTCCCGGGCGCGGTCCACGAGACCGGCCCCGGGGGCGAGCAGCTTGTCGGCGGGCGGCTTGTCAGGAGCGGAGGGGTGGGGGCGGGTCGGAGCGGTCTTCTTCGCCTGGCGGATCTTGTCGCCGAGCTCGTCCAGTGCCTCGGGGGAGCAGGCCGCGGCCAGCAGGGGGAAGAGCCGGTCCTCCTCGTCCCGCACGTGTGCGGTGACCTCGCGCTTGAGCTGCGCGACGAGGGTATCGAACTGCGCGTCGCCCGCTTCGCGTCCTTCCAGGTCCTTGAGGAGCCGCTCGATCGTGGCGTGGTCCTCGATCTCCTTGTCCGCCATGTCGTCCCCGTCGTCGACGTACCGGCGGACCGCGGGGTAGAGGTACTGCTCCTCGGCGACCGAGTGCCGCACCAGTTCGACCGTCAGTTCGTCCGCGAGTTCCCGGCGCCGCTGGTCGCCGGCAGGCTGCTCCTCGATCCGGGCGAACAGCGAATCCACCTCGCGGTGGTCCGTGGTGAGTTCGCTGATGACGTTTCCGCCGTGTCCCATGCTGCTTCCTCTCTCGATGGCCCGGTCGGGAGTGGCCGGACCGCCCCGCCCGACGACCGGCGTGCACGCATCCGGCCGGACGGCAGTACTGCCCCCATCCCACCCACCGGGTGTGTGACGGGCGACCGCCCGCGTCCACTCGGCCCAGGGACACGCCCGGGGTCAGGAGAGCAGCAGCCGGCGCACGGCCTCCTCCACCGGCCCGTGGGTGGCGGGCCGGCCCAGCGCACCGCCCTCGCCCAGGCGCTCGAGGTCCGCGGCGATGGTCCGCCCTTCCTGGAAGCACTCGATGACCCGCGGGTTGATGTAGGAGGCGCGGGCCACGGCCGGGGTGTTGCCCGGATAGCCGCTGACCTCCCGCACCGTGCGGACGACGGCACGCTTCCGCGCCGCTTCGCGATCGCCGTGGAGCCCCGCCGACACCGCGAGGCCGACGGCGGCCATGACGGTGGCGTGCCAGGTGCGGACGTCCTTGGCGGTGAGGTAGGTACCGCTGAGGCGCCTCAGCTCCTCGTTCGGTCCGTCGCCCCGCAGCCGGTGCCAGGACCCGGCCTCCCAGTACGCGAGAGCTGCGGGCTGTCCTCGCGCCGCCGCAGCAGGGGCCGGATCGAGCGGCCGGCCGGCTCGTCGACGAAGCACTGGCACTGCCGGACGGAGACGCATGATGCGGCTCCGTGACACGTGATGAGGCAGTGCGTACGGACTCCTTCCCCCACGCCGCCCGACCGCTGCCGAGACCTGTCGCGGCGGCACCCGGCCTCGCCACTGCGACGGCGGTCCCACCGGACGCGCGGGAATCCGGGCGGGCCGACGGTGTTGCACCTTGTGTGAGCTCTCTCGTCGCGTCCACCCGTTTCTCCTTCCTCGACCGTTCCCGCACCCGCGAAGGCCACGACGGCCCGCAGGCGCTGCGGGACACCGTCCGGCTTGCGGTCACGGCCGAGGCCCTGGGGTACCACCGCTTCTGGGTGTCCGAACACCACAGTGTCCCGGGAGTCGCCGGATCCGCGCCCACCGTGCTGGCCGCCGCCGTCGCGGCCGCCACCTCCACCATCCGCGTGGGTACGGGCGGCGTCATGCTGCCCAACCACCGTCCCTTCGTAGTGGCCGAGCAGTTCGGCGTGCTCGCCTCTCTCCACCCCGGCCGGATCGACATGGGCCTGGGCCGTTCGACCGGCTTCACGGACGGCATCCGCCGTGCCCTGGGGCGGGACCGGGAGGACGCCGACACCTTCGCCGCGCAGCTGGCCGAACTCCTCGGTTGGCTGGACGGCAGTCAGCGGGCCTACCCCGAGGTGCACGCCCGGCCCGCCGAAGGGCTGTCGATCCCGCCCTACGTCCTGGCCACCGGCGAGGGTGCCGCCATCGCCGCCGCGGCCGGCCTGCCGCTCGTCGTGGGCGACCTGCGCGACAGGGAGAAGCTCGTGCGCGCCGTCGACGGCTACCGCCGCGGGTTCCGCCCGTCCGCGTGGGCCCCGGAACCCTACGTCGTCGTCGCGGGCACGGTCGCGGTCGCGGCGACGGCGCGGGACGCCCGGCGGATCCTGATCCCCGAGGCATGGTCCATGGCCCACGCCCGCACGCACGGTGTCTTCCCGCCGCTCGCACCGGCCGAGCGCGTCGAGGCTCTGACGATGACGGCGAAGGAGCGCGGGCTGTTCCAGAGCGGCCTGACCGGACATGTCGCCGGCACGGAGGCCGACGTGGCCGAAGGGCTGCACCAGGTCATCGGGGACACCGGTGCGGACGAGGTGCTGGTCACGACCAGCACGTACGACCGCTCGGCCCTGGTGGACTCCATGGAGCGTCTCGCCCGGATCGCGGACCTCGGCCGCTGAGTTCCCGTCAGCGGGGGGCGACCGCCGAGTCCCCGCCCGGATGGCCGAACAACAGGTCGTACCCCGGCGGGAGCTGGAGCAGGACCCGCCCGAGCAGGTCCTCGCCCGCGGCGTCCGCCACCACGCTCAGCACCGCTCCGGTGTCCCAGGCCGCCGTCCGCTCACTGGCACCGTCGATCCAGGCGGCCGTCGCGCGGACGAACCGTTCGGGAGTGAGCGGCTCGGCGGCCTGGAGCGGGTTGAGGAGGATCAGGGCGAAGGTCTCCGGCAGCCGGGCCGCGAGCTCGCTGCGCTCCTCGCCGACCAGGTGTGCCCCGAGCAGTGCCAGCACCACGCGCGAGGCCCGCTCCGCGTCGAGGGCCGAGGGATAAGCGCCCCGTTCCCGGACCGCGTCGAGGAACGTCTGCCACCTCATGTACGTCACCGGGGCCCCCTCGCGGGCCGGAGCGGAGGACGGGGTGGGGGAGGGGAAGCCGCACCCCGCCCTCCGCGTATTCCACGGATGTCACCACAGTTCCGGTCATAGCACTCCGGCAGCGGGACGGCAACCGGACGGCGGCCACCGGCCCCACGGGCACGCCCGGCGGACGTCGGCTACCTCCAGGGGTAGATGTCGCCGCTCGCCATGCCGCCGGCCTGCTCGCTCCGGGCCTCGAGCCGACGGGCCCTGTCCCGCAGACGCCGGCGTTCCCCGGGATCGGCGGTGTGCTCCGCCACGTCCTGGAGTTCTCTGGCCTTGTCGCGCATCTGCTCGACGCCACCGTGGAGGTCGTCGTCCGGGTCGCTCATGATCACTCCTTCGGACCGTGCGGAGAGGACACCTCCACCGAACCAGGCACCCGGGGGTGGGTGCATCTCGGCAGCACCGCCCGAAGTGCGGAGTCGCCGGAGGCCGGCGCGGCGGCTACTCGAACCGGGAGGGGTCGCCCGCCCCCCGGCGCACGATCTCGGGCTCGCCACCGGAGAAGTCGATGACCGTGGTCGGCTGGGTGCCGCAGTCGCCGGAGTCGAGAACGACGTCCACCACGTGGTCGAGACGCTCCTTGATCTCCCAGCCCTGCGTCAACGGCTCCTCCTCGTCGGGCAGCAGGAGCGTGCTGGAGAGCAGCGGCTCGCCGAGTTCGGCGAGGAGAGCCTGGGTGACGGCGTGGTCGGGGATCCGGACACCGACGGTCTTCTTCTTCGGGTGCAGCAGCTGGCGGGGCACCTCCTTGGTGGCCGGGAGGATGAAGGTGTAACTGCCCGGCGTCGCCGCCTTGATCGCCCGGAAGACGTCGTTGTCGATCTGCACGAGCTGCCCCAGCTGCGCGAAGTTCTCGCACATGAGGGTGAAGTGGTGGCGATCGTCGAGAGCGCGGATCGACCTGATCCGGTCGATGCCGTCGCGGCTGCCCAGTCGGCAGCCCAGCGCGTAACAGGAGTCCGTCGGATACGCGACGAGCGTGCCGGAGCGGATACCGTCGGCCACGTTGGTGATGGTGCGCCGCTGGGGGTTCTCGGGGTGTACGTCGAAATACTTCGCCATCCGCCGAGTCTACGGCCGACGGCGGTGCGGCCCGCCCGGGTGGCGCCGCGCCCCCACGACTCCGCCGGAGGGGAGCCGCGGGAGGCGCGTCAGCCCTCGTCAGGCCCCGGACGCGTCCAGCATGGCCTCGCGCTCGACGACCTTGATCCGCTCGCGGCCCTGCTCGGCGCCGAGGGCCTGCTCGTGGGCGTCCAGGCGGTGCCAGCCCTCGCGGGTGGTGTACCGGACACCTCGCTGTTCCAGGAAGTCGACGATCGCGTCCGGCCCGGGCTCGGCGGGGGCGGGCAGCCGGCCGGCCGTGTGGTCCTCCAGGAGGCAGGCCACCGTCTCGTTGGCGTCGCCCTTGGTGTGGCCGATCAGGCCGATCGGGCCGCGCTTGATCCACCCGGTGACGTACACCGACGTCATCGGCTCCCCGCCGCTCAGGACGCGGCCCGCGGCGTGCGGGACGGTGCCGGAGACGACGTCGAAGGGCAGCTTGGAGAGCTCCTCGGAGTAGTAGCCGACCGCCCGGTAGACGCTCTGCACGTCCCAGTCCGTGAAGCGGCCCGTGCCCCTGACGTTGCCCGTTCCGTCGAGCTCGGTCCGCTCCGTGCGCAGGCCGGTGACGCGGCCGTCCTCGCCGACGACCTCCACGGGTGACTCGAAGAAGTGCAGGAACAGCTTGTGCGGGCGGTCGCCCACGTCACGGATCGCCCAGTTCTCCAGGGTGGAGGCGACCATGTTGGCCTGCTTGTTCTCCCGGCGGGTGGCGATCGACCCGTCGTCGTAGTCGATGTCCTCGGGGTTGACGATGACCTCGATGTTCGGCGAGTGGTCCAGCTCGCGCAGCTCCATCGGGCTGAACTTGGCCTGCGCCGGACCCCGTCGTCCGAAGACGTGCACCTCGAGCGCCTTGTTCGCCTTGAGTCCGTCGTAGACGTTCGCGGGGATCTCGGTCGGGAGGAGTTCGTCCGCCGTCTTGGCCAGGATGCGGGCCACGTCCAGTGCCACGTTGCCCACGCCGAGAACGGCGACCTTCTCGGCCTCCAGCGGCCAGGTGCGCGGCACCTCGGGGTGCCCGTCGTACCAGGCGACGAAGTCGGCGGCGCCGTAGGAGCCGTCCAGGTCGATCCCTGGTATGTCGAGTGCGCGGTCGGCGTCGGCACCGGTGGAGAAGATCACGGCGTCGTAGAACGACCGCAGGTCGTCCAGGCCGATGTCCCGCGGGTAGTCGACGTTCCCGAACAGCCGCAGCTGGGGCTTGTCCAGGACCTGGTGCAGCGCCTTGACTATGCCCTTGATCCGCGGGTGGTCCGGAGCCACTCCGTACCGGATCAGACCGAAGGGGGCGGGCATGCGCTCGAACAGGTCGATCGAAACACCCGGGTCCTGAGCGGCCTCGGACTTGAGCAGCGCGTCCGCCGCGTAGATTCCGGCGGGACCGGCTCCGACGATGGCGACGCGGAGGGGGCGTGTCATGGAGTGTTGTTCCTTTGGGCGGACGAGCACGGGCAGAGTGCAGCGGAGTAAGGCTTGGCTTACTCCGCTGCACCCACGGTATGCCCTTCGGCGGGACAAACCTGGGTCGGGGCGAGGTGACATTAAGGACTTCTTGCCGTAAAAGCCCATGAACAGGGCGGGTTCCCTGGGTCGGGTGACGCCGAAAGCGGACAGGGATGTCTCGCAGGATGAGACCTCGTCTCGCTCTGCGAGACGCGGGTGGCATCAAGGGTGCATCGGCGACGCGCCGCCCCGTGTGATCACTGACGAGGCCATGATGGGGCAGGCGATATCCTGGAGCCCCGTACCGGCTCCGCGTCGCGCCCCTCGCAGCGTTCCCGCCGCACCTCACCACCGCGACGAGCGAGCGATCCGAGCACTTCGACGAAAGGACAACGTGTCATGCCGATCGAGGGCGAGTACGAGCCGAGCCCGACCCCATGGGTCCGCGAGCAGGTCGAGCTGATCGAGAGTTCCGGCGGCACCCGGGGGACGACACTGCGCGGACTGCCGGTCATCCTCCTGACCACACGAGGCGCGAAGAGCGGCAAGCTCCGCAAGACGCCCCTCATGCGGGTCGAGCACGAGGGGGACTACGCCGTGGTCGCCTCGCTCGGCGGCGCTCCCCAGCACCCCGTCTGGTACTACAACGTACGGGCCGACCCCCACGTCGAGCTGCGGGACGGGACGGTGGTCCAGGACATGGTCGCCCGCGAGGTCACCGGGGAGGAGAAGGCCGTGTGGTGGGGCCGGGCCGTCGAGGCGTTCCCCGACTACGCCGACTACCAGACGAAGACCGACCGGGAGATCCCCGTCTTCGTCCTCACCCCCGCCACGGGCGGATAGTCCGGCGAGTCCGGCGGGTGGCGGCCACCCGGGCCTGCCGGGTGGCCGGGTCACCGCCCGGGGTGCCGGGTGACGGGGGGCGGACCCGTCGCGC
>NZ_JBEXWB010000356.1:0-6361 GCF_040629645.1 Streptomyces sp. NPDC005899
CCGCGACCCCGGGCGCGAAGACGACGGAGCTGCCGAGCGGCTTCTTCCCCGGCGGGCCGCCGGGTGCCTTCCCGTCCGCTCCCTTGTCCCCCTTGTCCGCGCCGTCGGCCGGACCCGGCTCCGCACCCGGCAGGGTGTTGAGCTGGCCGTCCTCCAGCAGGACCAGGTCCTCGACGGACTTGAACGGCTTGGCGCCGGGCGGATCCGGCGGCTCCTCGCCGTACCCGGCGACGATCGCCTCCCACGCGGCGGCCTCGTCGACCGGCCGCACCTCCTCCGGGACGCCGGGCGTCCCGGTCCCGTCCACGGGGCGCGGTTCGCGCTCCTCGTCACTGCCCGCGCGATCCGCGTCGTGCTCAGCCACCGGACGTTCTCCCCTTCTCGCCGACGCCGGACGCGAGGCGTTCGACGAACCGCCGGCTCTCGTCGAAGATCCGCTCCGCGTCATGGTCCAACGTCGCCACGTGGTAGCTCTGTTCCAGCAGGATCTCCTCGACGTCCGTGGACGAGATCCGGCTGAGGATGCGGGCCGAGTCGGCCGGCGGCACGACGTGGTCCTGGGGGCTGTGCAGCAGCACGACCGGCTGGGTGACCTGGGGCAGCTCGGTGTCGACCAGCCGGAAGAACCTGCGCACCGAGTGCGCGGCGTGCAGCGGCACCCGGTCGTAGCCGACCTCCTCGGAGCCCTCGCGGGCGATGTCGTTCGCCAGCCCCTTCGTCGTGCGCACCAGGTGCCGGGCGACCGGGAGGGCGTACGCCGAGAGGCCGTGCACCTTGTTCGCCGGGTTCACCAGCACGAGACCCGAGATCGCGTCCCCGTGCCGGGCCGCGAGGCGCAGGGCGAGGGCGCCGCCCATGGAGAGACCGAAGACGAAGACCTGCCGGCACCGGTCCCGCAGCGCCCGCAGCTCCCGGTCCACCTCGGCGTACCAGTCCTGCCAGCCGGTGACGGCCATGTCCTGCCAGCGCGTGCCGTGCCCGGGCAGCAGCGGGAGGGACACGGTCAGCCCGTGCTCCGCCAGGTGGTCCGCCCAGGGGCGCATCGACTGCGGTGAACCCGTGAATCCGTGACAGAGGAGGACGCCGACCTCTCCGCCCTCGTGGCGGAACGGCTCGGCTCCAGGGAGGACCGGCACCGGGGTCTCCTGTTCGTGAGCGGGGCGGGGGCGTGCGGGGGGAGTGCGAACGTGTTACTTCACCGTACGCGACCGGACCGACACCGACCAGGGCCGTCGGGGCACGGGCGGGCGCCGCCCGCCGGGCCCCTGCCCCCCGCCGGGCGGGAGCGGCCGCGGCCGCACAGGTTAAGGTCTCATCGACCGCACACAGGAGGCACCCGAGTTGATCTACGGCGCGATGAAGTTCTCCATCGGCGGATCCCTCAAACTCGCCTTCCGGCCGTGGGTGGAGGGCCTGGAGAACATCCCCGAACGGGGGCCGGCGATCCTCGCGAGCAACCACCTGTCGTTCTCCGACTCCTTCTTCCTGCCCGCGGTCCTCGACCGCAAGGTGACCTTCATCGCCAAGGCCGAGTACTTCACCGCACCCGGAGTGAAGGGCAAGCTGACGGCGGCCTTCTTCAAGGGCGTCGGACAGCTCCCGGTGGACCGCTCGGGCGGCCGCGGCGCCGGTGAGGCGGCGATCAGGGCAGGCATCCAGGTCATCGAGAGCGGCGGCCTCTTCGGCATCTACCCGGAGGGCACCCGGTCGCCCGACGGCCGGCTCTACCGCGGCAAGCCGGGCGGCCTCGCACGGGTGGCACTCGCCACCGGCGCGCCCGTCATCCCCGTGGCGATGATCGACACGGAGAAGATCCAGCCGCCCGGCCAGATCGTGCCCCGGCTCATGCGCCCCGGCATGAGGATCGGCGAGCCGCTGGACTTCAGCCGCTACCAGGGCATGGACGGCGACCGTTTCATCCTCCGCGCGGTGACCGACGAGGTCATGTACGAGATCATGAAGCTCTCCGGCCAGGAGTACGTGGACGTCTACGCGACGGCCGCCAAGCGGCAGATCGCGGAAGAGGCCAGGAACAGGCGGAGCACGGACGAGGCCAGGGGCGAGGGACCGGAGCGGTCCGGCGCCTGACGGCGCCGCCGACGTCGCGTCCGGGCCGGACGGGACGGTGAACGGGGGAGAGGGCATGGCCAGGCGCGAACGGGTCGTACGGATGTCGGTCGAGCAGCCGCTGTGGCGCGCCCTGACCGCGTACCGCGTGCTGACCCTGGTCTACGCGGTGCTGCTCGCGATCGTCGGGCGGGGGGACTACGAACGGCTCTGGGTGGCCGTCGCCTTCCTGGCCGCCCTGGGCCTCTGGACCGTGCTCACGCTGCCCCGGGTGGCGGGCGCGGCCGCCTGCACCAAGCGGTTCCTCGGCCTGGACCTCACCGTCGCCCTGACCGGCATCCTGCTGACCCCGCTCGCCGACGCCGACGCCCGGCTCGTGGACGGATCGACGCTGCCGTCGATCTGGACCGCGGGGTCGGTGCTCGCCTTCGCGCTCAAGGGAGGCTGGCGCTGGGCCGCCTTCGCCTCGACCCTGGTCGCCGTCGCCAACATCGTCGAGCGCGGCGAGCTCAGCCGGGACACCTTCCACAACGTGCTGCTGGTGTGGGTGGCGTCCATCGCCATCGGGTACGTCGTCGAGGTCGCCCGGGCCAGTGAACGCACCCTGGCCCGCGCCCTGGAGATCGAAGCCGCGACCCGCGAGCGGGAACGGCTCGCCCGCGACATCCACGACAGCGTGCTGCAGGTCCTCGCCATGGTGCAGCGCCGGGGGACGGCGCTGGGCGGCGAGGCGGCGGAGCTCGGGCGGATGGCCGGGGAGCAGGAGGTCGCCCTGCGCACCCTGGTCACCAGCGGCCTGGTCCCCACGAGCCGGGTCTCGGAGGACAGCGCCGAAGGGGCGGTCGTCCGGAGCGTGGACGCCCCCGACGACGCGGACCCGGAGCCGGCCGCACTCGACCTGCGGGCCCTGCTCGCCCCGCACGCGGGATCCCGGACGAGTTTCGCCGAACCCGGTGCACCGGTGCTCCTCCCGTCCGCCGCCGCGCGTGAGCTGGCCGCCGCGGTGCGGGCGGCCCTGGACAACGTCCGGGTGCACGCCGGGTCCGCCGCCCGGGCCTGGATCCTCGTCGAGGACGAGCCGGACGAGGTGATCGTCACGGTCCGCGACGACGGACCGGGCATCCCGGAGGGCCGGCTCGACCAGGCGGAGGGCGAGGGCCGGCTCGGGGTCGCCCTGTCGATCCGCGGACGGCTGCGCGACCTGGGCGGCACGGCGGAGCTCATCTCGGTGCCCGGGCAGGGCACCGAGGTCGAGTTGAAGGTCCCGAAGATGGTGAACACCCCACGGGGGAAGGCAGGATCGGCCCGATGAGTACACCGAACCCGAACACGCAGGCGTCCCGGGCCCAGGAGCCCCGGCCCGGGGGGACCGACGCGCCGGCTCCCGGCGAGCGGCCCGTCAGGGTCATGGTCGTGGACGACCACCCGATGTGGCGCGACGCCGTGGCCCGTGACCTGGCCGAGTCGGGTTTCGAGGTGGTGGCGACCGCCGGTGACGGGCCGCAGGCCGTGCGCCGGGCCCGGGCGGCCGGGCCCGACGTCCTGGTCCTCGACCTCAACCTGCCCGGCATGCCCGGCGCCCAGGTGTGCAAGGAGCTCGTCGGCTCCCACCCGGGCCTGCGGGTCCTGGTGCTCTCCGCCAGCGGTGAGCACGCCGATGTGCTGGAGGCCGTGAAGTCCGGCGCCACCGGTTACCTGCTCAAGTCGGCCAGCACCCAGGAGCTGACCGACGCCGTGCGCGCCACGGCGGCCGGTGACCCGGTCTTCACCCCGGGGCTCGCCGGGCTGGTGCTGGGCGAGTACCGCAGGCTCGCCTCCGACCCCGCCCCGGCCGCCTCCGACGAACCGAAGGCCCCTCAGCTCACCGACCGGGAGACCGAGGTGCTCCGGCTGGTCGCCAAGGGACTCTCGTACAAGCAGATCGCCGAGCGTCTCGTCATCTCCCACCGCACCGTGCAGAACCACGTCCAGAACACTCTGGGCAAACTGCAGCTGCACAACAGGGTGGAGCTCGTGCGCTACGCCATCGAGACGGGCCTGGACGACGCTTGAGGTCCCGACACAGGCGCTCGGTGTGGGGAGTTGACCGTACGACCCGTCCCGGAGGCACCCGGGCCGCCCCGGAGCGAGCCGTAGCGGGCTCACTTCGGCGAAGGGGTGCCTCCCACGCGGGTCGGAGTACTGACCGGGGCGGCGACCGGGCCCGACGCGGTCCTCCCTGCCGTCGTCCGCAGGGGCGCGCAGGGGTACGGCTACGGGTCCACCGGGTCCCGGTCGCACGGGCAAGGAGGCCCGGACGACGGTCCTGGGACACGTCCGGTGCGGGGGCACCCCCAGCGCTCCTTCGACCGCCGGCTCGCCACCCGCTCGGGACTGCACGCCGTGGACGCCGTGCACGACGGAGCCTCGGGAGCCATGGTCGCCCTGCGGGGCACGGACATCGTGCGGGTGCCGATCGCGGAGGCCGGGTTCCACTTCGGCTGAGCGGCGCACCGGGGGCGCGGGCCGTATATTCACCCGGAGTCCGTGTCCCCGACCAGGGAGCCGTCGTGGAAGTCCTGGCCTTCGGTGTGCAGTCCGACGAGAAGCCGCTGATCGAGAAAGCGTTCGCTGGGAAGCACGAGGTGCGATGCCTGGACGTCTTCCTCACCGAGGACACCGCCCCCATCGCGGCGGGCCACGAGATCATCTCCACGAGCGTCAACGCGGACCTCGGCGGTGCGGTCCTGCGGATCCTCGCGGCCGGGGGCACCCGGATGATCGCCCAGCGCTCCACCGGCTTCAACAACATCGACCTGGACACCGCGGAGCGCCTCGGCCTGCGGGTCGCCCGGGTCTCCTCCTACTCACCCCACTCGGTCGCCGAGTTCGCCTGGACCCTGGCGATGGCCGTCAACCGCCGCATCGTCCGCGCGGTCAGCCGCACCCGGGACTTCGACTTCCGCCTCGACGGGCTCCTCGGCCGGGACATGCACGGACGCACGGCCGGAGTGCTGGGAACCGGGAAGATCGGGGAGGCGTTCACCCGGATCGCCCACGGCTACGGGATGAACCTGCTGGGCTGGGACGTCGCCGAGAACCCGGCCTGCACCGCGCTGGGCATGACGTACGTGGACAAGGAGCGGCTCTTCGCCGAGGCGGACCTGATCAGCCTCCACGTGCCGCTCATGCCCGCCACCCAGCACCTCATCGACCGCGACGCCCTGTCGGCCATGAAGGACGACGCGATCCTCGTCAACTCCAGCCGCGGCGGCCTCGTCGACACCACCGCGCTCGTCACCGAACTGCGGGCCGGACGTTTCACCGGCGTCGGCCTCGACGTCTACGAGGCGGAGGCGGGGCTGTTCTACGTCGACAAGTCCCTGGAGGGCATCGACGACGACACCCTCGCCCGGCTCGTCACCTTCCCGAACGTCATCGTGACCTCGCACCAGGCGTACTACACCGCCGACGCGGTGGGCCAGATCATCGACGCCACCGTGCACAACGTCATGGATCACCTGGCCGGCCGGAGCGGACCGAACTTCCTCGTGCCCCGGCCCACCGCGTAGGGCGCCGCCCCGGCCGGCCGGGGGCCGCCCCGCCTCAGCCCCGTACGGGCAGCGCCGCGAGCAGCTCGGACACGATCGCGGCCCCGCGCAGGGTCAGGACCGACTCCGGATGGAACTGCACCGAGGCGAACCCCTCCCCCCGCAGCGCGTGCAGCTCCCCGGAGGCCGTGTCCCGGCTCGTCGCGATGCCGCGGGCCTCCAGCTCGGCGGCCGCCGCCCCGTCGCAGCGCGCCGTGAAGCTGTTGTAGAAGCCCACGGTCTCCGGCCGGCCGAAGAGGTCGATCCGGGTCTGCGCCCCCTGGTAGGGGACGGCCTTGCGCACGATCTCCAGGCCCAGCTCCGCCGCGATGAGCTCATGGCCCAGGCACACCCCCAGCAACCCGTGGGCGTGGTCCCGCACCAGCTCGGCGGCCAGGTGCCGCAGCAGCCGCATCCTGGGGTCGGCCGTGTCACCCGGGTCCCCGGGCCCCGGGCCCAGCACGACGGGCCCCCGGTGCGCGCGGACGGCCGCCCGCAGCCCGGGTTCGTCGTACCGGCGCACCGACACGGTGAGGCCCGAGGAACGGAGCAGATGGGCCAGCATCGCGGTGAAGGTGTCCTCACCGTCCACGACCAGCGCGTGGCCGGACAGCGCACCCGTGCGTTCCCGCATCCGCAGCCAGAAGGGCGCGAGCCCCGCGCGGCGCTCGTCCAGCGCCGCCCGCACCCGCGGATCGGAGGCCAGCCGCGGGCAGCTCGCCTCC
>NZ_JBEXWB010000357.1:0-6358 GCF_040629645.1 Streptomyces sp. NPDC005899
GCGCGCGCCCCCCGCCACCCCCCCCGGGTCGCTGACCCCCCCCCCCGCGCCCGCCGCGGCCGCCGCCCCCCCGGGGTCGGGCGGGGGCGCCCCCCGGCCCGTGTGCGCGTCGCGTCAGTGCAGGGGCGGCGGGGCGTCCGCGGGGGAGGTGCCCCAGGCGGACGGCTCCGCTCCCACCTCGAAGGAGAGCGAGCGGGCCGAGCGGATGTCCTGGGTGGTCAGGTACGTCCGGCTCCGCTCGGCTCCGTCGAGCCGGGCGGAGCGGATGTAGCGGTCGGTGTCCGAGGTGCCCGGTGCCCGCACGGTGAACGACCCGTGCGGGTAGTAGCGGCGGTCCAGCGTGAGGTCGACCCGGTCGAAGACGGGGGTCGACAGGCCCCAGGTGTCGGTGCCGGGCTGGACGGGGAAGACGCCGATCGACGACAGCACGTCCCAGGCCGACATGGTGCCCATGTCGTCGTTGCCGGTCATCCCGGCCGGGGTGTCGGTGAAGAGGGTGAGGGCCCCGTGGACGACGTCGGTCGTCTTCCAGGGCTGCCCGGTCGAGAGGTAGGTGTACGGGGCGATGAGGTCCGGTTCGTTCTGCGGGTTGTACTTGTCGGCGTTGTAGTAGTCGTACGGACCGTTCACCCACACCTCGCGCACGGTCCTGGCCGGGTCGGCGAGCAGCTGGTCGTAGGCGAAGAAGGAGTCCAGACGCGCGTTCGCCGCCCGGGTGCCGCCGATCAGGCCGACGAGGCCGGGCAGGTCCTGCGGTACGAGCCACTGGTACTGCCACGCCGTGCCTTCGTGGAAGCCCTCGCTCCGCGCCGGGTCGGCGGGTCCGGTGAAGGCGCCCTGTCCGTCGCGGGAGCGG
Source organism: Streptomyces sp. NPDC005899 (assembly GCF_040629645.1). Classification (NCBI taxonomy): domain Bacteria; kingdom Bacillati; phylum Actinomycetota; class Actinomycetes; order Kitasatosporales; family Streptomycetaceae; genus Streptomyces; species Streptomyces sp. NPDC005899. Next base: position 857 of record NZ_JBEXWB010000357.1, read on the forward strand.
AAGAAGCCGGTCGAGGGGTCGAAGATCCGGTGGTAGTTCTGTGCCCGTTCCCGGTAGCGCCGGGCGTCGGCCTCGTGGCCGAGATCGGCGGCCATCTCACCGAGCATCGCGTCGGACAGGGCGTACTCGAGGGTGGCCGATCCCCCGTGGTCGTAGTCCGAGTCACCCGGCTTGGCGTGCGGGCGGCCCTTCAGGTACGGCACGAAGCCGTCCGCCAGGTACTCCTTGTTCGCCTCGCGGCCCACGGCGGGTGAACCGGCGGGGGGAACGCCGTCGGCGTTCTTCCTCAGGGTGCGGTAGGCCTGCTCCTCGTACCCCTCGAGCAGTCCCTGCTGGTAGGCGTTGGTCAGGTACGGGGTGACGGGGTCGCCCGTCATGATGTTGGTCTCGACGGTGCCGTAGCCCCACTTGGGCAGCCAGCCGCTCTGCTCGTCGATCTTCAGGACGGAGATCGCCATGTCCCTCGCCTCGCGGGGCGCGAGCAGGGAGAGCAGCTGTGCCTGGGTGCGGTAGGTGTCCCACAGGGACCAGTTCTGGTAGTAGGTGAAGCCCTTGGCGCGGTGGATCCTCCGGTCCCACCCCGTGTAGCGGCCGTCGACGTCCTGCCCGATGTTCGGGCCGAGGAAGGAGCGGTACAGCGAGGAGTAGAAGGTGCGCCTGCGGGTGTCGGTGCCGCCCTCGGCCCGTACGTCCCCCAGGCGGTCCTCCCAGGCGGCACGGGCCGCGCGGGCGACGCGGTCGAAGCTGCGGCCGCCTTCGGCGCGCAGGTTGCGGGCGGCGCCGGCCGCGTCGACGTAGCTGATGGCGGTGGTCGCCTCGACCGTCCGGTCCGCGGTGGTGTCGAAGCGGACCCAGGCGCCGTTGCCGCCGGTCCCGGTGGACGTGGGGGCGCCGGTGACCGTGCCGTCCTTCCAGGTGCCGGAGTCGGCGAAGGGGCGGTCGAAGCGGGTGACGGTGTAGAGGGTGTACGGCTCGGTGTCCTGGCAGAAGCCGCGGCCGGTGATGGCCGTGCGGACGGTACGCGAGTCGAGTACCTCCACCGTGGTGCTGACCGTCCGGTGCAGGGACTGGCCGGCGTTGATCAGGACGTTGGCCTTGCCGGTGGCCGGGAAGGTGTAGCGCTGCACCCCCGTGCGCTCGGTGGCGGTCAGCTCGGCGTTGATCCCGCCGTACGAGGTGAGGCCGACCTGGTAGTAGCCGGGGGCGGCCTGCTCGTCGTCGTGGCTGAAGCCCGCGGCGTAGGCGGCGTTGTCCGTCTCGGTGATGTCTCCCGTCGTGGGGAGGACCGGCAGGTCCCCGCCGAGCCCGCAGCCGACGCCCGAGGGGTGGATGCTGCTGAAGCCCCGGATCTCGGTGTCCGTGTAGTCGTATCCGACGCTGTGGCCGGTGTCCGGCGACAGCTGCACCATGGAGAAGGGGACGGCGGCGCCCGGGTAGGTGTTGCCCTCGTTCCGGGTACCGATGAACGGATTCACCAGGTCGGTGAGGGAACCGCCCTCACGCGGTGCGGCCTGGGCGGTGGAACCGGCCGTGAGGATGCCTCCGAGGAGAGCGGCGGCTGCCAGCGTGGCCGCCGGTCCGCGCAGTCTCGGCCGTGGGGTCCGGAGCATGGGGGGAGTCCTCCTCGACGTGGACAACGTTGTCAGCCTGCCCTCTACAACGTTGAAAGGCAGAGCAGAGGCATGACAACACGGTCCGGGAGCCCGTGTCCAGGTGCATGACATGACGAAGGCCCGCCGGAGACCGCCTCAGGTGTCCTGAGCGGCGCCCGGCCCGCGGGCGGTGCCGTGGACTTCCGCGGGATGCGCAACTACCGCCGGGAGGAGGACCCTGGAGTGGTGTACGTACTACCGGAGCAGTACGACGGATCGCCGCCTCAAGGACGACGACGTGACGGCCTCGACGGGACATCGTGGTGTACATGAGTTCCCTTGCGCTCTCCGTGCTGCTGTCACTGGTCTCCGCGGTCGCCTACGCGGCCGGGGCGATCGTCCAGGAGCGCGTGGCCGCGGCCGGTGACGGCCGCCCGTACGCGCCGCTGCGCAACGCCGTCTGGTGGGCCGCCGTGGCGCTGAACGGCGTCGGCGCGGTGCTGCACGTGGTGGCGCTGGCCTATGGTCCCCTCAGTCTCGTCCAGCCCCTCGGTGCCCTGACGATCGTGTTCGCGCTGCCGATGGCGGCGCTGTTCGTCCACCGCGGGGCGGGCCGGACGGCCTGGCGCGGCGCGGTCATGGCGACGGTCGGACTGGCCGGACTGCTGGCCCTCACGGGGGACGCGGGATCCCGCACACTGGGGGGCCCGGAACAACTGCTGCTGGCGATCGCGACGTTCGGCGCGATCGGTGCCGTGCTCGTGCTCGCCAGGGGGCTGCACCACCCGATGCTCCGCAGCGTGGCGCTGGCCGCCGGCGCCGGCATCGCGTTCGGCATCGCCTCGGTGTTCACGAAGACCGTGGCGGTGGAATGGACGTCCGGCTCGGTGACCTCGGGTCTGCCGACCCTGCTGGCCATCGCCGGTCTGGCCGCCGCGGGCCTCCTGCTCTCGCAGGCCGCCTACCGCGGCGCGGGACTGACGGCGCCCCTCGCGACCGTCACCGTGGTGAACCCCGTGGTGGCCGCCGCGGTGGGCATCACGCTGTTCGGCGAGCAGTTCCGCTTCGGCGTGACGGGGACCCTGGGGGCGCTCGGGTGCGGCGCCCTGGCGGCGGCCGGGCTGGTCCTGCTGACCACCGAGCGGGTGGGAGCCGAGCGCCGCGCGTCGGAAGGCGCCCGGTCGCAGGACCGCGCCCCGGCGGGCGCGGGCGGGGCAACGCGTACGCCGGAGCGGGACGGGCCCGCCGTGGAGACGGCGGACGGGGAGGGTGCGCCTGACGGTCCGGTGGACATGGCGCCGTCCGGGCCCGCCGAGCCGCCGGCCCCTCGTGAGGCGGCGCTCCCCGGCCCTTTTCCGGCGCCGGCGGCAGTGGCGCTGCCCCTGACGCTTCCGCTGGGGCACGGCGGAGGGCGCGTGGAGTTCACCGGCCCGCACGCCGCCGTCGCTCCGGCGCGCCGAGGTGACCCGCGAGCGCCGCGGAGCGGGACCGGCGGGGCGGTTCAGACGTTGACGCCGCCGGCCCTCAGGTAGGCCAGCGGGTCGATGTCCGAGCCGTAACCGGGGCCGGTGCGGATCTCGAAGTGCAGGTGGGGGCCGGTGCTGTTCCCCGTGGAACCCGAACGGGCGATCCGGCGACCACTGCTCACGTGCTGTCCCTCGCGTACGTTGAGCGCCGAGAGGTGGGCGTACTGGCTGTACCTGCCGTCGCCGTGCCGGATGACGATCTCGTAGCCGTACGCCCCCGCCCAGCCCGCCGAGACGACTGTCCCGGACGCCACGGCCTTCACCGAGGTCCCGGTGGGCACGGGGAAGTCGACGCCCGTGTGGTAGCCGCTCGACCAGGATCCCGACTGGTGGTACGGAGTGCCCGTGCGCGCCTGGACGGGCGCGGTGAGGCCGTTGTGCGGTTTCGATGCCTGCCGGGGCTCGGCCGCGGGCTTCGCCGACCGCTTCGGCGACTGCTTCGGCGACTGCTTCGGCGACTGCTTCTGCGACAGCTTCGGCGCGGCTTCGGCCGTTCGCTCGGCCACGGGCTTCCGCGTCCGCTCGGGGGCCGCCTTCGGCTCCCGCTCCGTCTTCTGCGCGGGCTTCGCCTCCGGCGGGGCGGCGGGCCGCGCGGCGGCCTTCCGCTCCGGGGCGTGCCTGCTGGTGCCCGGCGCCCGGGCCACGTCGAGGCTGAGCCGCTGCCCGGGCAGGATCAGGTCGGGGTCGGTGCCGACCACGGAGCGGTTCGCCGCGTAGAGGTCCTGCCAACCGCCCTGGACGCGCTCGGCGTACGCGATGCCGGAGAGCGAGTCACCACGCTCGACGGTGTACGACGTGTGCCGGCCGGGTACGTCCGTCGGTGCCGCGGACGATCCGGCCCTGCCCTGCGCGGCCTTCTCCTGCGCCGCCGTGCCGGGTACGGCCCTCTTGGCCGGCGCCGTCCCGTGTGCGGCCGTCTTCTTCGTCGCCGCGTCGTGTGCGGTGCCGACCGGGGCGGTGCGCCGCGACTGCGGGGTGATGTCGGGAGCGTCGCCTCCGCGAGCCAGGCCCGCCCGTACCGAGCAGGCCGGCCACGCCCCCGGCCCCTGACCGTCCAGCACCTTCTCGGCGACGGCTATCTGCTCGTCCCTGCTCGCCAGATCGGCGCGGGCGGCATAGGCGGTCCCGCCGTAGGCGGCCCAGGTCGAGCGGGTGAACTGCAGACCGCCGTAGTAGCCGTTACCGGTGTTGATGTGCCAGTCGCCGGTCGACTCGCAGGCGGCGACCTTCTCCCACACGTCGGTGGAGGCCGCGCCCGCCGAGGCGGCCGTGAGAAGTGGAAGCGCGAGTCCCGCGCCACCCGCCGTCACCGTGAGCGAGGCACGGTTGATCCGGCTGGGCTGATATCTGCGGTGCCGTCCGTTCGCGGCCATGATGTGGCTCCCCCACAGGCAGTAGCACTCGTCGCAAGCGGCCAACTTATGGGCAGGTAAAGGGGCGTGACAAGTGTGTCCGTGGAATGCGGCCTGACGCGCGGTCCGTCCGGACCGCTGCGCGGGTCCAGTGCGCCCCTGCACGCGCCGTGCACGCGCCCCCTCGCGTCACCCGCACAGCGACTTCCGCCGCCTTCGCACGCGTTCTCCTGGGCCCGCCTTCCTGACCGTCCTCAGCTACACCGGTGCCTCACCCCGGGGTAGGCCGTCCGGAGCCGAAGGGCCGCGTACGCGCGAAACGGTGGTCCGTCCGGGCGGAGGGGCCGGGCGGGCGGTCCGGACGGGGGCAGGGCAGGTGGTGCGGGGGGAAGCGGCCCGCACACCGTCGGCCGGTCGGCGGCACTGACGGCCGGTCCGCTCCGGCACACGAGCGGGCGGGCCGGCGATCCTGCGCGGAAGGCCGGTGCACTTATGCTCACCGTATGGAGCAGAGCGAAGTCCTCAAGCGAGTGATCGGCATCCTGACGGAGGCGGGCGAGATGCAGCGCCAGGCCGAGGACCTGGACGGGGACGACCCGGAGGTGGGCGGCAGCATCGTGACGACTCTCCTGAACGAGACGATGCCGCACATCGCCATCCCCGCGGACGCGAGCGTCGAGGAGATGGCCACCCTGGTGGGTCGTGAAGTGGGCGGCGCGGTGGAGCAGTTGGTCGGAGCCTTCACCCTGGCTTTCATCGCCCTCGCCCAGATCCACGACTCCGGCCAGCAGGACGTGACCTCCGCCGACGTGCTCCAGGACCTCGCCCTGCGCGCGGAGGAGCTGAGCGCCGGGGACGACGACGGCCCCGCGGACTCGCTCTAGGCGTATCCGGTGGCGGCCAGCCGCGATCCCCGGGGCGGCGCCGGGTGACGCGGGCCGGTCCGCACAGGGGGACCGGGGCCGGACGGGCCCCGCGCCGCTCTGGGGCGGCACGGCCGGACGCCCCGCCGGGCGGGTGCCCGGCCGGCGC
>NZ_JBEXWB010000358.1:0-6343 GCF_040629645.1 Streptomyces sp. NPDC005899
GTTGTCCGGTATGTCGGCGCGTCGGACGTTCCTGTCCCGCGGCCTGCGGCCGACGACGAGGCCGCCGGCGCGACGGAGGCCCGGTTCGTGAGCGAACTCGTAGCGCGGGCCGCCGTCGCGTCCGCCGCCCCTGCCCCGCCGCCTGCGGCCGACGACGGGGCCGGGGCCGGATGCGGGGCTGCGGGCGAGGCCGCGGCGCGGGTGGGGACCGCACCCGTGGCCTGCGGTGAGACCACGGCCGGATCCCCGGCCGGGGTCGGGCCCACGGCCGGGGCCGCGCCCTGGCTTGCAGCCGGGGAAGGAGCCGCGACCGGGAGTGCGGACGGCGGTGCGGCGGGACGCGTGACCGATCGCGTCCGGGCCCTCGTCGGCGTTCGCGCCTCCACCAGTGCCTCCACCAGCGCCTCCGCCGGTGCCTCCACCGATGCCCTCACCGGTGCCTCCACCGGCCTCCGGATCACCGGGCCTGTCGCCCGGACCGGCCCCGGGGACGGCCCCAGGAGCGGCCCCAGGTCCGGTGCGGTTTCGGGGCCCGCCTTGCCGGCCCGGCCGATCCCGGCCACGGCGTCAAGGGCGGGCCCCAGGTCGGCGGGGACGTCCGCGACCGGATCCACGGCCGGGCCGCTGCCCGCCGCGGGATCCGGGGGATCCACGTCCGCAGGCGCCTCCGTGACCATCGGCGCCCCCCAGTCCACGGAGTCCCCCACATACGCACCCGTACCCGCGCCCGCGCCCCAGGAGGGCTCCACGCCCGGGTCGGCCGTGACCGCGTGCACCGCGTCGCCGGGCATCCGTCCCGTAGTGACCGGCTCTCGCTCGCCCACTGGCACCCACTCGCCCGTCGGTTCGTGCTCCGGCTCCCGCACATGCCCGTACAGCGGCACCTCGGGCGCCCCCGTCCGCCCGGGCGCCGAAGACGCCTCAGGCCCCGGCGCCGACGACGGTTCGCCGGCCCGTACCGACCAGGGCTCCGGTGCTCTCCCCGCGTCCGGCTCGCACGTCCGGTGCTCCCCCGTGTCCGGGCCCGCACCCGTGTCCGCGCCGGTGCCGTGATCGGAATCCACACCTCGCTCCCCCCACTGACCCCACTCGCGCCGGTCGTCCCACTCGTTCTCGTTCTGCGTGTAGCGCATGTCCGCCTCCGTGATGTCCGTTCCGTCACCGCAGCCGTCAGGCGAAGAGCCGCCGCCAGGTCTCGGGCCCCGGGTAACCGTCGGCTGCTCCCCCGCGCCAGCCCTGGGCCTGCTGGAATGCCTCGACGTTGCGGCGGTCCGCCTCCGTCCAGCGCGGGCCCGGGCCGGACGCGTAGTGCCTGCCGTATCCCTTCTTCACCAACTGGGCGCCGAGCCGCCGCACATGGCCGTTGGACCGTCCTGGCCGGAAGGAGCCCCGCCCCGGGAAGACGGTGGTCCTGTCCGTCTCCCCGACCGGGCCGGCCGCGGGGATCTTCCGCCCCGCCCCTCGGAGCAGCAGGCTCCAGGTGCCCGGGCCGGGGACGCCGTCCGCGTCCTTGCCCTTCCAGCCCTGGGCCAGCTGGAAGGCCCGCGTCGCCCGCTTGTCCGCGTCGGTCCAGCGCGGTCCCGCGCCGGTCGTGTAGAACCGCTTGCCACCTCGGGCGATGAGCAGTTCCCCGAGCCGGGTGACGTAGGCGTTGTGGGCTCCCGGGCCGAACGCCGCGGCGCCCGGGAAGCCGGTGGCCGATCCGCTGTCGGCCGGTCCGGCGGTCAGGCCCTTGTGGCGGTAGGCCACGTACTGGGAGGAGTGCGTCCAGTACGCCATGGGCGTCGTGGCCCCGCGGGCGTGCGGGCGCGACTGTTCGTAGGCGAGGTAGTGCGTGTGCGTGCTGTCCGTCCAGCCGCCGAAGATCGTGACGTGGGATCCCAGCGCCGGGTCGGCCGGGTTGTGGAAGAGCAGCATGTCCCCGGGTTGCAGCTCGGACCGGGCGATCTTGGTGCCGAAGGCGGCGAGGCTGCCGGTCCATTCGTTGGTGCCGAGGTCCCAGGCCATCGACACGTAGCCGGAGCAGTCCTGCCGGTACCCGTCCGACCAGTACGCGGCCGTGTCGTACGGGACCTGGGCGGACACCCACTTCTTCGCACGGTCGACGATGGCTGCCCGGGTCGTCTCGCGCGGCACCGTCTGCGGAGCGGCGGGCGGCCCGGCGGCACCGCCCGTGCCCAGGGGGCCGGCCGCGCCCTGCGGGGTGTCGGGCTCGGGGTCGGCCGCCGCGCCCGCCCCGGCCCCCGGTCCGGTCGTGTGGACGGCCGCCTCCGCGGCTCCGCAGGACAGGACCACTCCCGCCGCCGTGACCAGCACCAGCGCCCGGCGGGCGCCGTGCGCGGCCGGGTGCCCGCCGCATCGCACAGGCAGTGCGGCCGCCGTGCGCCGCCGCTGAGCGCAGCCGGGGCAACCGCAGTCCACGGCGGGTTCGTACTCCTCGAAGACCGGCACGGTCATGCGACTCCTCTTCCTTGGGCAGTCGTCAGGATGTTCCGCATCTCACCTTTCATGGCATAGGTCATGTTGACTGACTAAAGCGACAAAAGGACCATGCGACAGGCCGTACCGGCTGGAATTGGTCAGGAGCACTCCCGCCCATCGGGTAAAGTTCTCCAGGTCAGCAGGCGCCGTTAGCTCAGTTGGTTAGAGCAGCTGACTCTTAATCAGCGGGTCCGGGGTTCGAGTCCCTGACGGCGCACGCACAAGCAAGGCCCTCTCACCGAGCGTGAGGGGGCCTTGTTCGTGTGCCGCGCGTTTCCGTGCGGATCCGGACATCTTCCGGAGGGGCCTTCGAGGGCCGCCGAAGGCGGGCTGCACGGTGTCGGGTCAGGACCGGGGGCCCGAACCTCCCGTGCCCGCCCGGACCTCTCCCGCGGGCCGCCCGCCGCGGTCGTGGACCGGCCCGGCGGGCGGCCCGCGGGGGAGCGGGTGCCGACCGGGCCAGGTGTCCGGCCGGGTCAGACGCGACTCCTCCCGCCGCCCTGTTCTCCACCGCCCCCGCCGCCCTCCTCGGCCGTCAGGTAGGCGGACACGACGACGTTGGCCGTGTAGGCGTGGGACTCCCGGTCGTACGTGCCGCCACAGGTGATGAGGCGGAGCTCCGCCCGCCCGCCCCGCCGTGGCCCGTACGCCTTCTCGGCGTCGAAGCGCGCACGGGTGTGGACGTGGACGTCGTCGACGGTGAAGACGGCGACGGTGCCGTCCGACCGGCTCACCCGGATCCTCTCCCCCGGCCGGGCCGTGCTGAGCCCGTAGAAGACGGCCGGTTCCGTCTCGGTGTCGACGTGGCCGACGAAGAGCGCGGCACCCGCAGTGCCGGGCTCGGTGCCGGCGGAGTACCAGCCGACGGCGTTCGGCGTGCCGAACGGTGGCGGTTCGACGGCCCCTTCGGCATCCAGGCCGCGTCGGACGACGGGCGCCGCCACACTCATCGACGGGATCTCCACCCGCAGGGGCGCCGCCCCGTCGAGGGGCTCGTGCGCCGGGGGGAGGGGAGCGCCCAGGGGGCGGCCGACCGCCGCGACGTCACCGGTCGTCGGGGCCGAGCTCCCTCCGGTGGCCTCGCGGCCCCCCAGCCAGAGCCCCAGCAGGAGGACGGCCCAGGCGACTCCGGTCAGCAGCCGGCCTGTTCCGGCGTGACGGTCCGGGGCGGGCATGTCAGGCCGAGGCCGAACGGCGGCGGCGGCGCACACCGCGACAGGCGACGGCGGCCGCGACGGACGCCAGGGCCAGACCGGTCACCGCGTGGCGGGTGCCGGCCCCCTGTTCGGCGCCGGAGTGGCCGGCGAGGGCCGCGGTGCCTCCTCCTCCGGCCCGCACGGGTGCGACGGGTGAGGGGTGGACGCGACGGACGACGGTGAAGGTGCCGGTGGCCCTGCCGTGGCCGTCCTCGCAGGTCACCCGGACCTCGTAGTCGTCCGGAGCGGCGTCGGAGCGGATCCGGGCCGTCGCGGCGAGGCCCCCGCCGCGGGTCCGGTGGAAGCGCGCTCCGCCGGCGAACGCCTCGGAAGCGCCCCGGGCCGACACGCCCTCGCGGCAGACGTCGACCCGGAGCTCCACCTCCCCGCCGGGGGAGACGCCGGCCGGGGTGACGGTGACCGACCCCCGCCCCCGGTGGTCTCCGGGGTCCCAGGAGTCGGGATCGGCCTGTGCGGCGGCGGACGCGGGCAGGGCTATGACCGCGGCCGCTGCGGTGAAGCAGAGAGTGAGGGGCAGTGAACGCATCGTCGACCTCCTGAGGGAAGGTTCACGTGCGCCGCGGCCGCCCGCACCCGCTGAGGGCCGGTCGGGTGGCGTCCCGTCCCGGCCGGTTTACGGCAGGGGCAGGTCGACGAGGTCCACCAGGTCGGCGATCGAGTCGACGACGGTGGACGGCCGGAAGGGGTAGCGGTCCATGTCGGCCGTCGTGGTGAGCCCGGTGAGGACGAGGAACGTCTGCATGCCGGCCTCCAGGCCGGCGAGCACGTCGGTGTCCATCCTGTCGCCGATCATGGCCGACGTCTCGGAGTGGGCGCCGATGGCGTTGAGTCCGGTCCGCATCATCAGCGGGTTGGGCTTGCCGGCGAAGTACGGCGCCTTGCCGGTGGCCTTGGTGATCAGCGCGGCGACGGAACCGGTCGCGGGCAGCGGGCCCTCCGCGGACGGTCCGGTCTCGTCCGGGTTGGTGCAGATGAACCGCGCGCCCCCGTTGATCAGCCGGATCGCCTTGGTGAGCGCCTCGAAGCTGTAGGTGCGCGTCTCGCCGAGGACGACGTAGTCGGGCTCGTGGTCGGTCAGGACGTATCCGATGTCGTGCAGGGCCGTGGTGAGGCCCGCCTCACCGATGACGTACGCCGTGCCCTGCGGGCGCTGGTCGTCCAGGAACTGGGCGGTGGCCAGGGCGGAGGTCCAGATGTTCTCCACGGGCACGTCCAGGTCCATGCGCTTGAGTCGGGCGTGCAGGTCGCGGGCGGTGTAGATCGAGTTGTTGGTGAGGACCAGGAAGGGCAGTCCCGACTCCCGCAGACGCTTGATGAAGGCATCGGCCCCGGGGATGGGGGTGCCCTCGTGGATGAGGACACCGTCCATGTCGGTCAGCCAGGACTCGATCGGCTTGCGCTCTGCCATGTGACGGGACTCCTGCCGTACGTACGCTGTGCACGCCATGTGCCGGGACGCCGGCGGCACCGCGTTGTGCAGCGCCGACGTCCCGATATTAGGCCGAAGCGGTGGTGTACCGGATCAGGTGGTACCGATCTTGTTGCGGGGAGGGCCGTGGGGACGGACGTGCCACGGGGCGCCGCCTCAGGCGCGCCGGCGGAACCTGATGACGAGCACGACTCCGGCGAGGATCAGCGCCCCGGCGGTCAGGCCCGCCCGGACGGTGGGCATCGGGCCGGTGCGGGCCAGCTCCGGAAGTGTCTCGCCCGCCGCGTCGCGCCGCGCGGCCTCCCCGTCCGGGTCCACGTCGGTCCCGCCGTCGAGGCCGCCCTCGACGATGGTGAAGTCGTAGCCCTCCGACTCGCCCACCCAGTCGCCGTCGGTCTGCTTCGCGTCGTCGTCCGCGGAGCGCCGCTGGACGATGGCCGCGTTCGCCGTGACCTTGCCGGGCCGGGTGTCGGAGGTGAACGCCATCCGGATCTCGACGGTGACCGTCTGCTTCGCGGGGACGGTGAAACCGGGGAAGTCGTCGCCGCCCTCACCGCTGCCGAAGACGCCGATCTGCTCGTCCCGGTCGGTGGACTCCCAGCTGACCCGGTGCTCCTCGCCGGGACGCGCCCGCTCGGTGAACTCGAGCTGGATCTGCTCGGGCGTGAGCGTGCGGTCGTCGTCGGTGAGGACGAGGACCGGGTGGATGGAGTGGCAGGGCTCGGAGGTGGTGTTGATCAGGTCGAGGTACCAGGTGCCGTACCCGCCGCCGGACGCGTAGGTGTCGGGGCCGCCGTGGATCCGGGTGTCGATGGGGAAGTCCTCGCCCTCGGGGTCGCCGCAGGCGGCCTGCCGGCCGGTGACGGCGTCGTACGGGGTGACGACCGGGGCCGTGACCGGGATGGCGATGGCCGCCGGAGTGCCGAGGAGGCCCGCCGGGACGGCGAGGCCCGCGGCGATGCCGAGGCGGGTGAGGGCACGGCCGTCGCGCAGTCGTGCGGGGGGTTTGGGGGACATGGCGGAACACCCTTCGATGCTCGCGAACGGTCGGGGCGGAGAGCCACCGGCTGTGGCGGCGACGCTGCCACGCGCCCACGGGAGGGGCTACCGGCCGGCGGGAGGAACCGCCCGTTCGGGGGTGGAGAACCGCCCGACCGGCCCCGCCGGGCACCTCCGGCCCCACTCGCCGCACCCCGGTCCGGCCGCCCGGCCCGCC
>NZ_JBEXWB010000359.1:0-6309 GCF_040629645.1 Streptomyces sp. NPDC005899
CCCCGGCGCCCCGCAGCCCCCCGGCCCGCCCGGGGCACCCGGTATGGCGGGCCCGCCCGCTCCTCCCGGGATGCCGGGGCCGCACACGCCGCCCGCGGCCTACGGCTACCCGCCGCAGCCCTCCGGGCAGCCGACGGTCGGTCCGGGCTACCAGGCCGTGCTGCGCTTCCGGGCTCCCGACGGCAGTGAGCAGCAGCTGATCCGCCGTTCGGCCCCGGGCACCCCGCACCCCGAGTGGCAGATGCTGCACGAGCTGCGCGCGATGAACGTGCCGCCGCAGCAGGTCATCGAGTTGCACACGGAGCTCGAGTCGTGCGAGCTGCCCGGGGGTTACTGCGCGCGGATGATCCGGGAGACCTGGCCGCAGGTGCGGATCACCAGCGTCGCTCCGTACGGCACCGATCACGCGAGCCGGCAGCAGGGCATGCAGCACCTGCTGACCCACCAGGGCGAGTTGCATCAGGTCGCCGACGGTCCGGCGCGGCCGGCTCCGGTGCGGGCGCCGTTGCCGCGGGTGCCGCCGGTGGCGGCCCTGCCGCCGGAGGCCTTGGCGGAGGAGATGCTCGGGGCTTTCGGGCCCCACGGCGTCCTGCGCTTCGACCAGCGGGCGGTGTCCCGGCAGGGTGTGCCGGAGGTCGTGGCACGGACGTTGGTCTGGGCGGGTCTGCCGGCCGACTTCGGGCCGTTCTTCTGGGCGCAGCCGGGCCACCCCGTGGTGCCGACGCTGGCCGAGCTGGCCGCGCAGCGCGGGCTGCAACCGGCTTCGGACGCGGGTTCGTACCTCGTGATGGGATCGGATTTCGGCCGGGCGATCTGTGTGCAGTACGGCACGGCGAACATCGTCGCCGTGCCGGTGGAGGCGGGACCCGGCGGGCAGCCGGTGCCGCCGCAGTTCGTGAACACCGGGCTGCCGGAGTTCGTACGCTCGATGGCACTGCTGGGCCGCATGTGGCGGCTGCGTTACGGGCTGAATCCGGAGCAGGCGGGCCGCTGGACCGTCGACTTCCAGGCACAGTTGGTGGCGCTCGATCCGGCCGCGCTGTCGTCGCCGGAGAGCTGGTGGTCGGTCCTGCTCGAGCAGATGTGGGACGGGCTGCTCTGATCCCGCCCCGTCGTGCGTGAGTCGCCCGGTCCCGTGCGGGGCCGGGCGCCTCACGTGGTGCGGTGTGTACGCGCGGCCTGGCGCGCGTGCTGTGACACCCGTCGCTTCCGTCCGGAAAGCGGCTGACCGATTCCGACTTCCGGGCCAATTGCCGCATCCTTGGCGTAGTGCGTGAGGGCCGGGCGGTCGGAGAGCGGAAAGAGGGCTTCAGGGATGAGTGGTGGACCGGTGTCCGGGCACGGTTTCGTCGGTGTACGGGGCCGTGGCTACCGACCTGAGCAGGTGGACCGTGTCGTGGCCGCGCTGTCGGCGGAGCGGGACGAGGCCGCCGACCGGCTGTCCCGGCTGGCGGCCCTGGCCGAGGAGCTGACGGCGGAGGCGGCGCGGTTGCGCGAGGTGGTGGCCTCCCTGGCACCGCAGACGTACGTCTCCCTGGGGGAGCGGGCTCAGCAGATCCTGGCACTCGCCGAGGCCGAGGCGGAGGCCGCCCGGGGTGCTGCCCTGGAGGATGCCCAGGCGCTGCGGGACGCGGCGGACGAGGCGGGCCGGGCGGCCCGTGAGGCGGCGCGGGAGCAGGCGGGGGCGGTGCGGGCGGCCGCGGAGGCCCACGCGGAGGGCGTGCTGGCCGAGGCGCGGGGCGCGGCCGAGTCCCTGCTGGCCGAGGCCCGCCAGGAGGCCGACGAGGTGCGGGCCGCGGCGGAGGAGCGGATGGCGGCGACCCGCCGCCGGACGGCGGGCGTGCTGAGCCATCAGGAGCAGGAGCACGCCGACCGGGCCAAGGCCGAGGAGCGCCGGATCGCGGCGGCGGAAGCGGCGGCGGCCGCCCGTGAGGCGGACCTGATGACCCGGGCGGACGCGCTGCTGGACCGGGCGAGGCGGCAGCTCGCGGAGGCGGAGGAGGCCGCGCGGCACGGCCAGGAGGACGCCGAGGCGCAGGCGGCGGAACTGATCGCGGGGGCGAGGGTCGCCGAGGAGCGGGTGGAGCGGGAGACGGAGCGGATCCTGCGGGAACACGAGGAGGGCCGCGAGGAGGTGCAGGCGCACATGGCGCACGTACGCAACTCGCTGGCCGCGCTCACCGGCCGCCCGGTGCCGGACCGTGAGGCCGCGGGGGACTGACGGGCTCGGGGCGGGACCGGCCGGTCCCTGCCTCCGGGGCGGTGGCGGGCCCGGGTGGGGAGACGTCGCCCCCCGGGCGCGTGGGCGGGGTGGTCCGCCGTGTCGCGGCAGGCCGCGGCAGGCCGCGGTAGGAGCGGCGGGGTGGCGGGAGACCGGCCGTCGGGCCGGCCGGGTGTGCGGGGCGCGGAGGGGCCGGCCGGGGAGCGGTGTGCGGCCGGGGTGGTGCCGCCCCGGGTCACGGGCGGGGCCAGGGCCGCATGGACAGTTGCTCGATGTCGGTGTTGAAGCGTTTGAGGTAGCCGGCGAAGACGGCGATGTCCTCGTCCGGCCAGTCCTTCATGACCCGGTCCAGGGACCGCACCACGCGCTCGCGCTCCTCGTCGAGGAGGCGGGCGCCCTCCTCGGTGATGCGGAACTTGCGGGCCATCCCGCCCTGCGGGTCGGCGATGCGCTCGGCGAGCCCGGCGCGCACCGCGGCGGCCGTCTGGCGGTTGACGGTGGACGCGTCGAGGCCGAAGGCGTCGCTCAACTCACCGATCGACATGGGCCCCTGGACGCGTATGCGGCTCAGGAGGATGTAGGCGCTGCGCTCCATGAGGGCGCTCCGGTGGCGCCCGCCCCGGTGGTAGGCGAGTTCGTGACGGCCGAGCAGCATCTGCTCGTACTCGACCTCGTAGGTGGGCCTGACCATGGCTGTCGCCTCCCGCTCCCGGACCGGGGCCGGCCCGCATCGGTCTCCGTGGCCCCCGCCTTCATGATCCCACAGGGCATGCATGGGACACATAATATGCATGACACATTAAGCATGTACGATGCACATCCCTCAGCCCTGTGCGCAGACGATCCCCGAGGAGTCCCTTCATGGATGCCCCCCAGCCGGCAGGCAGATCAGGCGGTGTGGTCGCCACCCTGGCCTTCGCCGGTACCGTGGCCGCGGTCATGCAGACCCTGGTCACCCCGCTCATCGCGGAGCTGCCGCAGATCCTGCACACCTCCTCCTCGAACGCCGCCTGGGTGATCACCATCACCCTGCTGGTCGCCGCGGTGTGCGTACCGATCTCCGGGCGCCTGGGGGACCTGCTGGGCAAGCGCCGGATGCTGCTCGCCTGTTCGGTGCCGCTGGTCCTGGGCTCGGTGGTGTGCGCCATGGCGTCCTCCGTCGTCCCGATGATCGTCGGCCGCGGTCTCCAGGGCATGGGCATGGGCATGGTGCCGCTCGGCATCTCCCTGCTGCGTGACGTCGTACCGAAGGAGAGGCTGAGCTCCTCTATCGCGCTGGTCAGTGCCTCCATGGGCATCGGCGGCGCCCTCGGGCTGCCGATCGCCTCGGCGGTCGCCCAGTACGCGAACTGGCGGGTGCTGTTCTGGGGATCCGCCGTCCTGGCCCTCACCATCAGCACCTTGATCTGGTTCCTGATCCCGGACGTCCCGGCCGGTGCGCGCGGCCAGCGCTTCGACGTGCCCGGCGCCCTGGGGCTGGCCACGGGCCTGGTCTGCCTGCTGCTCGCCATCTCCAAGGGCGCCGAGTGGGGCTGGACCTCCGCGACGACGATCGGTCTGTTCGCCGCCTCCGTCGTGGCGCTCCTGGTCTGGGGCCTCTGGGAGCTGCGCACCGAGGACCCGCTGGTCGACCTGCGGACCACGGCCCGCCCCCGGGTCCTCATCACGAACATCGCGTCGCTCTTCGTGGGCTTCGGCATGTACGCGGGCATGCTGATCGCCCCGCAGCTGCTGCAGTTCCCCGAGGCCACCGGTTACGGGCTGGGCCAGTCCATGCTGGCGGCGGGGCTCTGGATGGCTCCGGGCGGCGTCATGATGATGCTCGTCTCCCCGCTCGGCGGGAAGCTCACCGACTCGCGCGGTCCCAAGTTCACGCTGATCTGCGGTGTCCTGGTCATCGCGATCGGCTACGGCGTCGCGCTGCTGCTGATGGGCTCCGCCTGGGGGCTGATGGTGTTCCTCATGGTCAGCAGCAGCGGTGTCGGCCTGGCCTACGGGGCGATGCCCGCCCTGATCATGAGCTCGGTCCCGCTGTCCGAGACGGCCGCGGCCAACGGGTTCAACACCCTGATGCGCTCCCTCGGCACGTCGGTCGGCGCCGCCGTCATCGGTGCGGTGCTCTCCCAGCTCACCCTCACCACCGGCGGTTACACCTTCACCTCCGAGGACGGTTTCCGCACCGGCCTCATGGTCGGCTGCGGTGTCGCGGTGGTCGCCGTGGTGATCGCGTCGTTCATCCCGGCCGTCCGGGGCGCCGCCGCCACGGGCGACACGCCGGACGCCGCCGCCTCGCCCGAGGTGGCCGCGGTCAAGGGCTGACGCGTCCCTCCGGCCCGGCCGGCCCGCCGTGCCCGGTCCCGGCCCCTGGGGGGCCGAGGCCGGGCGTTCCGGTGCCGGGGCGGGGCGGTGCCCGGCCGGGACTCGGGTGTCAGTCCCGCCCCGCCGGTGGCGCGCCCGCCAGGATCCAGGACTCGACGGCCTCGTAGCGGGCCCGTTCCCCGGCCGCCGTCGAGCGGCTGCGAACGGTCCCCAGCCAGCCGGCGAGGAAGCCGAAGGGGATGGAGACGAGGCCGGTCGTGGTGAGCGGGAACCAGTTGAAGTCCCGGTCCGGGAAGACGGCCCCCGGGGAGCCGGAGACCAGGTCGGTGCCGGTGATCAGGACGAGCACGCAGACCGTGCCGCCGACGAGCGTGCAGAGCAGCCCGGTGCGGGTGTACCGGCGCCAGAACATGCTGTACACGAGGGCCGGGGCGATGGCCGACGCCCCGATGCAGAACGACAGGGTGACGAGGGCCTGCACGTTCCAGTGCCGGGCGAGGACGGCGAGGGCCACGGCGAGCGCGCCCACGGCGACCGCCGCCCCCTGTGCCACAGCCATCTCCGTCCGCCCGGCCGGCTGCCTCCCGCCGCGCAGTCCGTGGGCGAACAGGTCGTGGGCCAGGGAGTTGGCACAGGCCAGGATCATCCCGGCGACGGAGGCGAGCAGGGTGAGGAAGATCGCCGTGGTCATGGTGGTGACGACGAGCGCGCCCACCGCGCCGCCGCCCGCCACCACACCGCTGACCTGGAGGATCGCGCTGTTGCCCTGGGCCCCGGCGGCGGTGATGGCGTCGTGGCCGACGAGGGCGGCCGCGCCGAAGCCGATGACGGCGAGCAGGGGGCACAGGCACACGACGACACAGACGGCCCAGGACAGGGAGCGGCGGACGGCCCGGGCGCCGCGGACGCTCGTCATCCGCATGGTGATGTGCGGCAGGCACGCGGCACCGAGGACGACGGTCAGCTCGGAGCTGATCATGTCGAGGCCGCTGCCGCCGAACTGGAGGCCGGAGTGCAGGTAGGCCCCGCCCGCACCACTCCCGGTCCGCGCCGCAGCCAGCAGGGCGCCGGCGTCCCAGCCGAAGCGGTCCAGGACGAGTACGGAGACGAGGAGCCCGGCACCGAGCAGGGCCACGGTCTTGATGATCTGGATCAGGGCGGTGCCCTTCATGCCGCCGATCGCCGCGTAGCCGATCATGACGACACCGAGGGCGACCACGGAGCCCGTACGGAAGCCGGAGCTGTCGAAACCGAGGATGAACGCGAGCAGGTCGCCGCTGCCGGCGAGCTGGACGACCATCAGGGGCAGCAGGGCGGCGAGGGTCACCGCGCAGGACGTGACGCGGGCCGCCCGGCCGGGTGCCCGGCGGGTCAGCATGTCACCCATGGTGAACCGGCCCGCGTTCCGAAGGGGTTCGGCGAGCAGGAACATCAGCAGGACGAGCGAGAGCGCGGTGCTCAGGGCGAGCACCAGACCGTCGTGTCCGGTCAGCGCGATGATGCCGGTGGTGCCGAGGACCGTGGCGGCGGAGAGGTAGTCGCCGGCGACGGCCAGTCCGTTGCGCAGGGGGGAGAGGGAGCGGTAGCCGGTGTAGAACTCGTCGAGGTCGTCGCGGTCCGGTCCGGTCATGACGCAGAGCAGCAGGGTGATGCTGGCGACGGCGATGAACGCGGTCAGGGACATCGTCCGCGCGGACGCGTCGAAGCCGTTCACGAGCCCGCCCCCGTCCGCCGGCGCTCGGCCGGCCCCCCGGCCGGGGCGCGGCGGG
>NZ_JBEXWB010000360.1:0-6294 GCF_040629645.1 Streptomyces sp. NPDC005899
GTGCGCCGGATCCGCGGGCCCGCGAGCGCCCGGCCCGGGGCTCGGCATCCGCCCTACGCGCGAGCGGGTGTGCGCAGCGCGATCATGGCGACGTCGTCGTCGTTGTCACCGGGGCGGACCCGTTCCAGGACGGAGTCGCAGAAGGAGTCCAGGGGCCGGTGGGCCAGAGACGCCGCGTGCCGCCGCAGCCGGTCCAGTCCACGGTCGATGGAGTGCTGCGGGGACTCGACGAGCCCGTCGGTGTAGAGCAGGAGCGTCGCCCGTGGCGGCAGCACGGTCACGGCGTCGGGACGAGGCCTGGTGACACCGGTGCCGAGCAGAATGCCGTGGGCCTCGTCGAGGTAGCGGGTCTGACCGTCGTGGGTGACGAGCAGGGCGGGCGGATGGCCGGCGTTCGTCCAGCGCAGATGCCACAGCATGTCGTCGCCGCGCGTGAGCCTGGCCAGAATCATGGTGGCCATGGGCACTTCCGCGATGTGCATCACGGCCTCGTCGAGCTGAGTGACGACGGCACTGGGAGCACCCTCCGGGGCCGACCAGGCGAAGGCCCGCAGCATGTTGCGGACCTGTGCCATACCGGCCGCGGCATCGAGATCGTGGCCCACCACGTCGCCGATGGCCAGCGCGTGGGCATGGGGGGCCAGGGCGAAGGCGTCGTACCAGTCCCCGCCGACCGAGGAGGCATCCGGAGCGGGAACGTACCGAGCGGTCATCTCCAGGCCCGGCAGGACGGGGAGCTGGGGCAGCAGGTGGCGCTGCATGGTCTCGGCGACCTTGCGCTGGCGCTGGTAGAGGCGTGCGTTGTCCAGCGCCAGGCCTGCCCGCCGCGTGAGGTCCTCCAGCAGCGGCAGGTCGGCCGGGATGAACGCGGTGTGCTGCTGCGCGCGCCCCAGGGTCAGGGCGCCGAGCACGTCGCGCAGGCCCCGGATGGGTGCGATGACAGCGGAGTGCATGCCCGTCTCCGTGAACAGGCGTTGCTGCTCGACCGTGATGCCCGAGTCGGGCGGGCCCTGGTAGGTGGCGCGGTCCACGAGGGTGGAGGCGGCGCCGCGCAGGGCCCGCGAGAGGGGCATCGGGGACTCCTCGGGCACCGGGGGCATCGGTCCCTGCAGGTCGGAGCGCTCGACCACCGTGCCGTCCTTGTGCTCCACCACCAGGACGCGACGCACCTCGTCGCGTTCGGTGAGAAGGTCGAACACGGCCCAGTCCGCCAGTCGGGGCACGGTGAGGGCGGCCAGCCGGTGCAGGGCCTCGTCCACGTCCAGCGTTGACGTGAGCTGTGAGGTGGTCTCCGCCAGCAGGGCGAGGCGGTCCAGTTCCGTCAGCGGTGCGGAGTGCACGTCCCCGCCCCGCCGCGCGTCGTCGCTCCGCGCCTCGTACAACAGCGTCAGCGCACCCGCCCCGGCCGGACCCGTGGTGAACGGCGTGACCAGCCACGACAGCTGGACGAGTGTGCCGTCCCCGCGAAGGAACCACTCTGCCTCGCCATGCCTGGTCCTTCGCGTGAGAAGCGCCTCCCGCAGGAGGCAGCGGGTGCGCGGCATGGGATGCCCGTGCCTGTCCCGGTGCAGCAGGTCGTGGAAGTCCCGACCGGCGAGTTCCGTGGCATCTCGGCCGAGCAGGCTCCGGGCCGCGCTGTTGGTCGCGACGACGTGGCCGTCGTCGTCGACCACGATGGCCGGCGCCGCCATGCTCTCCAGCTGGGTGCCCGACAGCCCCTGGCGCCCGGCCTCAGGCATTCCAGGCGCGCCGGAAGCGGCGACGTCGTCCATGTCTCTCCTCTGTCCGGCCGAATTGCTTTGTGTACCCCGGCCCGACCCGCCCAAGCGCGCGCACCCAGGGTCCGCCCCATGCGGGCGCACAGGGAGGCGCGTCACCGAGTCTGCCATCGGGGTGCCGATCGCGGGGGAGGCGATGAGGCCGTATCGATCCGGCGCGCCCGAATACTTCCCTTCTGCGCTACCCAAAAGCTGTACTGGCTGGAGTAGACATCGGGCTCCAGGATATTTATCCTGGCTTGTACTCCCAGAGAGACGCTCTCGTACCCGGTGAGACAGCGGAGGCCGGCAGGAACGAACTGCCCGGCGGCGACGTAGCCGGCGGATCGGTGCAGGTGACCCTGGTCGGAAACCACGGGCCCCGCGCCGCCCACCGTGCCCTCCGCGTCGCTGACCGACGAGGGCCGGCGCGGTACGTGGCCGGTGGACGGTGTGTCCGCCCCGTTCGGGGCCCTGGCACCGACCACCGGCACCAGGGCCTCTCCAGCGTGTTCCACAGAGAGGCGAAATGACAGCGGACGACTCCTTCGACCGTCTCGAGGACGACGACTACCCGGCGTACACCATGGGCCGTGCCGCCGACATCCTCGGCACCAGCCCGAACTTCCTGCGCGCCATCGGTGAGGCCCGCCTGATCACGCCCCTGCGGTCCAAGGGCGGACACCGGCGCTACTCCCGCTACCAGCTGCGCATCGCCGCCCGGGCACGGGAACTCGTCGACGCCGGCACGCCCATAGAGGCTGCTTGCCGGATCGTGATCCTCGAGGACCAGCTCGAAGAGGCCCGGCGCATGAACGCCGGACAACGCGCCACCGACTCCTCCCTTCCGTCGACAGCGGCCTGACCCTCGTGTGCCGACCGGGCGGGCACCGCGCGGAGCATTCGGCCGAGCTCCGCGGCACCCCCTGCCGCAAGGTCGCCCGACGGCGAAGCGGCGGCCACGCTCGGCGAACGGGCGTCCGGCCTGCACGGGATGGTGATCTGTAAGCTGTGTGCGGTGCGGGCCCCCTCGGCGTCATCCCATCGGTGTCGTCGTGCGGCCCGGCCATCATGTGTGCCTGGGATCGACAGTGCTCACCACCTTCCGCACGACCTTCCTGGAGCACTGCTGTGACGAAGCGACATACCGGCCTCGCCCTCGCGCTGGTGCTGGCCGCATCGCTCAGCGGATGTGGATCCCACCCGGCCGGGACGCCCGCTGCCGCGGCCGCGGAGACGCCGTTCTGGCGGGCCGAGTTCGACGGATCGGCGGGCACCCGCCCCGCGGAGGAATCCTGGAACACCGAGACAGGGAACCGGGAAGCCGAGGGTTGGGGAAACAACGAACTGCAGTACTACACACAGGATGCTGCGAACTCCGCTCTCGACGGCGCCGGTCACCTGCTCCTCTCGGCACGCCCCGTCTCCGCGGGATCCGAACTTCCCTGCTGGACGCAGGACTTCTGCTCCTGGACCTCAGCCCGCCTGACCACGGAGGGGAAGGTGGCGCTCACTCGCGGACGGGTGGAGGTCCGCGCGAAACTGCCCACCGGCACGGGGCTCCTGCCGGCGATCTGGATGCTGGGCGACAACGGGCGCCGGTGGCCCGGGCAGGGTGAGATCGACATCTGCGAAGTGGTCGGCGCGGAACCGCGCACGGTGTACGGCACCGCGCACGGGCCCACCTACTTCAACGAGAACGGCCTCGGCGGTTCCGCCTCCCTGCCGGCCGACGCGTCGCGGGCGTTCCACACCTACGCTGTTGACAAGGAGCCGCGCCGCATCACCTGGTCCGTCGACGGTAAGCCGTACTTCACCCTCACCCCGTCGAAGCTGCCCAGTCCGCGCGACTGGGTCTTCGAGCAGGACATGCACCTGCTGCTCAACGTCGCCGTGGGGGGCGACTGGCCCGGCCCTCCCGACGCCTCCACACCGGTCCCCGCCACCATGGAGGTCGACTACGTCCGCTTCTACGGCGAGGGCCGTGGGTGACCGACGCCGAACCGTGCCCCCGCCGACGGCGACACGCCCGGGAGCGGGTAGGTGCGTGCCCATGGCGTCCGCCTGCACTCACGCGCGGGAAGGTGCTGTGCGGCGACGCGCTGTCGGCTGTCTCACCTCTCCCAGCCGGGGACATTGAGCCGAGGCGGCCACCCTGCCAGGTCCGGTGAAGTGCTCCCATGGACCGACCGCTGCATGTGGGTTCGGTGCCCTGGTCCCCGCTGTCTCCCTGGAGCCGGTCCGCCCTGGAGTCGGCCGGCGTCAGCCGAGACCGCGATGGGCGGCCCACATCACTCCGGCACGGCCGGCAGCATCGGCGATCAGGGCCGTCAGCTCAGGTCTGTCGGGGACGGGAAACGAGACGTAGGCGCCCCGGCCTCCACCGACCGGCCGGCCGTACGCCTTCGCCGCGAGGCGGCCGTCCGGGAGGAGCCGGACGTTGAGCGTGGTCAGCGCGAACGTCTCACCGCGCCGCGTGTCGGTCCAGCGAAGCGCCTCGGGTACGGTGACGTTGATCGCCAGGGCACTGACTTCCAGGTCGCTGCTCATGGGCGGATGGTCTCACGCTCGATGTCGCGTGGACCATGGCCGACGCCGGACGTGCCTGCCGGACGTGCCTGCCGGGCGTGCGCCGCCGGACCGGTGTCCTGCCGGCCTTCCGGTTCACGACATCGGCGCGGAATCCCGGGCGCGTACCCGTGTGTTCGACCCGGCCTGCGAGGCGCACGCCCGCACCCATGGAAAATGGTGGGGAACCGCTCTCGCTCCTGTTGGGCGGGACCGACCGGGAAGGCACCTCGGACATGACAGGGCGAAATGATCGCTGGGCCGAACTGACCGGCGGACAAGCCGGGGAGGAGTACGCGCAGCGGTTCGCGCGTCTGGCCCGGTCGGGCCACGACATCCACGGTGAGGCCGACTTCTGTGCCGCACTGCTGAAGCCCACCGCCCGGGTACTCGACGCCGGCTGCGGAACCGGCCGGATCGCGATCCGTCTCGCGGAGCTGGGGCACCGTTGCACCGGCGTGGACATCGACTCCTCGATGCTCGCTGTCGCCCGTCGGCAGGCCCCCGCGCAGGAGTGGGTCCTCGGCGACCTGGCCCACCTGGAGGACCTCGGCCTGAATACCGGCTTCGACCTGGTGCTCGCGGCGGGAAACGTCATCCCGCTGCTGGCCCCCGGCACCGAACCGGACGTCGTCCGGCAACTGGCCGCGGTGCTGGGACCCGGTGCTCTGCTGGTCACGGGCATGGGACTGGACGCGGCGCACCTGCCGTTGCCGGAACCGACGGTGACCCTGTCCGCGTTCGACCACTGGTGTGCGCAGGTGGGCTTGACCCTGCGTCAGCGTTTCGCCACCTGGAGCGGCGAGCCCTACCGCCCGGGCTGCGGTTATGCCGTCAGCGTGCACTCCCGCCCCGCCACGTGAGCTCACGCCTGCTCCGTCACCGTCCTGCCCGGGCGGGCGCGAGTGAGAGGAAGGGCCGGGGTGTCGGCCGCCCTCTTGCCGAGTCCGGCCTCCGGCGCCGGTGACACCGGAGGCCCAGGGCGGAGCCGAGACCGCCCGGTCGGCCACGACTACGGAGCCCACCCGGCGCTGGGCGCGGCCGACCGGTGGGTGGGACGCATCGTGCGGGCCCTCCGTCTCGAAGCGAAGGGCAACGGCCATGACGGCTGACTGCCCACGCACTCGACGACGCTCGGCACCGGAAGTGCGGCCGAGCGTCGTCGGTAGGGGTGTTCAGGGACGCCGGTTGCTCCCGAGCGGGCCTTGGGACGGACGGCCACTTCCGGCAGTCACCCGTGCCGCCGGCTGTCCGCGCAGGCTAGCCGTGGTAGCTGATGTAACCGTTGCCGTCGCGGTCGTTGGCCTTCTTGGTGTAGGAGTGGACGTCGGAGCGGGCGCCGGACGGCTTGTACAGGTAGATGGTGTCCCTGTCGTTGTTCCAGATGAAGTTGCAGTTCTGCCGGTACACCACGTTCTTCGCGTCGGAGTCGGTGCCCCGTGCGCCGCGAAGCTTTATGTAGTCGCCGGGCTGCAACGTGTGGCTCGCCGTGAAGGTGAACCTGTTGCCGACGGCGTCCTTGACCACGTACCCCTTGAGGTTCACGGTCGCGGTGCGCGAGTAGTTCTTTATCGTCACGTACTCGTTCTTGGTGTTGCCACCCGAGCACTTGTTGGAGTCGCTCCCGGGAGCGTCGTACTGGACACCCGTGATCTTCAGGGCCGAGGAGTACTCGGCCGCCTGGACCGGGGCCGCGGCCACCAGGCCGAGCGCGAGGACCGAAGCGGCGGTGGCCGCGGCGGTCAGAGCATGACGGACGTGCATGAGGAGTCCCCCCTCAATGGTGCGGATGCAGCGATCCGGAGCCTACCGAAACATGTGGCCACCAGGTGAAGAAGGGCAGGAGAAAGTGTGCGTGACGCCGGATCGGTGCTGCCGCGTCGCCGGGTCGTGCGCGGGTCGCCGCGGAATGCCGTGCGTCCCCGGGTCCGGTCGGGCTGCTCCGCCCGCCTGGAAGCGGGTGGAGCAG
>NZ_JBEXWB010000361.1:0-6255 GCF_040629645.1 Streptomyces sp. NPDC005899
CGCCCCCCGGCGGTTCACCGGCCGTGCCGCGCGCCATCCGGGCCAGCATGCGTTCCCGGTCGGGGCGGTGCGCGGCGGCGGCACTGTGCAGCCGCCGCCGCAGGTCCTCGTCGTTCACTGTCTTCCTCCGGTGCGCTGCGCCGCGACGGCCACCCGCACCCGGGCGGCCGGTGCCTCCGGCCCCAGCAGCCGCTGCAGTTCCGCCACGCCGCGCGAGGTCTGGCTCTTCACCGTACCCACCGATATCCCGAGTACGAGGGCCGTGTCCCGTTCGGAGAGGTCGAACGCGTGCCGCAGCACCACGCACGCCCGCTTGCGGAACGGCAGCCGGCGCAGGGCCTCCTGGACGTCCACGACCGCGGAGACGTCGGGCCCGTCCGCCGCGTACCCGTCCCCGCCGCCGCGCGGCGCCCAGAAGAGCGCGATCCTGCGGCGCTCGCGTACCGCGCTGCGGATGCGCGTGCGGGCCAGGTTGGCGACGACCCCGCGCGCGTAGGCCACCGGGTGCTCGGCGTCCCTGACGCGGTCCCAGCGGTGCCAGAGCGCTGTCAGGGCGTCGGCGGCCAGGTCGTCGGCCGCGTCGGCCTCACCAGTCAGCAGGTGGGCGAGGCGGGCGAGTTCGGCGTAGTGCGCCTCGAAGAACGCACGAAACTCGGCAGCAGCAGCGTCGTCAAGGACTGTGCCCACGGGTACCCCTTCTCTGCACTCGGACCGCACTCGGATCCCTGCCGCTCGAACGAGCCGCGTACGTCGTTGTGTACGTTCACACGCCCGTCCGCGGGGACGAGAGCGTACCAACGCCCGTGCCGGAAGCGCTTCGACGCGGGCCCGTGAACCAGTAAGGCGCAACACGGCGGGAACACGAAACCCCTGGGGCCGGGAAAACCGTGTGACGTCCATGGGAATGCGTCGGGCGTAGGCAACGCGAACGGGGCGGCGCACGGGCCGACGTGGTGTCGGTGTGCGCCGCCCCGGGGCGGAACGCGTTGCGCGAGGTGGCCCGCGCCGTCACGGCGACTACGCGGGGTCGCTGTCGAACCGGGCCCTGGACCAGCGGTGGCCCAGGACGGTCAGGGCCAGGCACCAGGCGAGGGCGATCCAGCCGTTGGCGCCGATCTCGGTCCCCAGGAGCAGTCCGCGCAGCGTCTCGATGGCGGGGGTGAAGGGCTGGTACTCGGCGATCGGCCGGAACCAGCCGGGCATCGAGCTGAGGGGTACGAAGGCGCTGGAGATGAGGGGCAGGAGGATCAGGGGCATGGCGTTGTTGCTGGCGGCTTCGGCGTTGGGGCTGCCGAGGCCCATGCCGACCGCGATCCAGGTGAACGCCAGGGCGAAGAGGGTGAGCAGGCCGAGCGCCGCCAGCCATTCCACGACCGTGGCGCCGGTGGAGCGGAAGCCCATGGCCACACCGATGGCGCCGACGAGCACGACACTGGCGATCGTCCGCAGGACGCTGCCCACGACGTGCCCGAACAGGATGGAGCTGCGGTGGATGGCCATGGTGCGGAAGCGGGCGACGATGCCTTCGCTCATGTCCGTGGAGACCGACACGGCCGTGCCGATGGTGGTGGAGCCGATGGTCATGAGCAGGATGCCCGGCACGAGGTAGGCGATGTAGGCGGAGCGGCCGGCGCCGCCGCTCATGGTGTCGCCGAAGATGTAGACGAAGAGCAGCAGCAGCATGACGGGGGTGAGCAGCAGGTTCAGGGTGAGGGAGGGGTAGCGGCGCGCGTGCAGGAGGTTGCGGCGCAGCATGGTGGAGGAGTCGCGTACGGCGAGGGCGAGCGAGCTCATCGGGCAGTCTCCTTCGACTGGCTGGGGCTGCCGGACCGGCCGGGCAGGCCGGGCTCCGGGGTGGGGTCGGTGAGGGCGAAGAACACGTCGTCGAGGTCGGGGGTGTGCACGGTCAGTTCGTCGGCCTCGATGCCGGCGGCGTCCAGCCGGTCGAGGATGGAGCGCAGGTCGCGCTGCCCGCCGTCGCTGGGCAGTTGCAGGGACAGCGCCTCCTCGTCGCCGGTCGCCGCGGGCAGGGCGGCGGCCGCGTGCCGGTAGGCGGCGGGGTCGGTGAAGCGCAGGCGGACGTGTCCGCCGGGGACGAGCCGCTTGAGTTCCTCGGCCGTGCCCTCGGCGGCGATCCTCCCGTCGTTCAGCACGGCGATGCGGTCGGCGAGTTCGTCGGCCTCATCGAGGTACTGGGTGGTGAGGAAGACCGTGACGCCCCCGGTGACGAGTGCGCGGATGATCTGCCACATGGTGTGGCGGGAGCGGGGGTCGAGGCCGGTGGTGGGCTCGTCGAGGAAGATGATCCGCGGGTCGCCCACCAGGGTCATGGCGATGTCCAGGCGGCGTTTCATGCCGCCGGAGTAGGTGGAGGCGGGCTTCTTCGCCGCCTCGGTGAGGTCGAACCGCTCCAGCAGTCCGGCGGCGATCCGCCGCCCCTCGCTCCGGGACAGGTGGTGCAGGTCCGCCATGAGGAGCATGTTCTCCTCGCCGGTGATCAGTCCGTCGACGGCGGAGAACTGCC
Source organism: Streptomyces sp. NPDC005899 (assembly GCF_040629645.1). Classification (NCBI taxonomy): domain Bacteria; kingdom Bacillati; phylum Actinomycetota; class Actinomycetes; order Kitasatosporales; family Streptomycetaceae; genus Streptomyces; species Streptomyces sp. NPDC005899. The sequence continues at coordinate 2,525 of NZ_JBEXWB010000361.1, forward strand.
CGGTGACACCGATCGCGGCCCGTACCGCCTGCGGGTCGGCGGCCAGGTCGTGGCCGCCGACGCGGATCGCGCCGGAGCCGGCGCCCGCGGGGACGAGCGTGGAGAGGATCTTGACGGTGGTGGTCTTGCCGGCCCCGTTCGGGCCGAGCAGGGCGAACACCGTGCCTTCGGGGACGGTCAGGTCGATTCCGTCGAGGACGGTCTTGTCGCCGTAGGCCTTGCGCAGGCCGTACGCGGCGATGGCCAGGTCGGTCACGAGGGGTGCTCCTTCAGCGGTTGCGGGACTTCGGGGGTGTGGGGCTTCGGGGGCTGCGGGGCTTCGCAGCCCGTGGGACATCGGAGGCTGCGGGAGATCAGAGGCTGCGGGCGGAGATGTCTCCCTGGGTGGTGGTCGCGTGGATGGCGAGACCGGGGGCGCCGCCGGAGTTCGTGAGCGCGTTGTGGATCCGGCCCTGGGTGGTGCCGGCGTCCAGGGAGGCAAAGACCCCGCGGGCGGCGCCGACCGAGATGTCGCCCTGCTGGGTGGTGAGCCTCAGCTCCCCGCGGACGGCCTCGGTGACGTTCACGTCGCCCCGCTGGGTGCTGAGTTCACCGGCCCCGTTGAGGCGGCCGACCGTGATGTGGGCGTCGTGGCCGCTCAGGTGGGCGCTGTCGGCCTCGTCGAGCTTGACCGAGCGGTAGCCGCCGTCGAAGACGACGTCGCCCAGGCGCCCCACACCCCGGAACTCGGCGGCGGCCGCCTTCCCCTCGACACGGGAGCCGGCGGGCAGCTGGACGGTGACCTCCACGGAACCGGAGGTGCCGAGGAGCCGGTTCTTCGCCTCCGGGACCCGGATGCGGAGCACGCCGTCGGCGTAGACGACCTCGGTCCGTTCGGCTGCCTTGACGTCGTGGCTCCTGGCCGCGTTCGCGGGCAGGACCTCGACGGTGGTGTCGGTGCGATCCGCCGCGATCACCTGGATGCGTCCCGCGGGGACGTCGAGGACGGCCTGAATGGCGGCGGGGGTGTCGAACTTCTGCATCGTGCTCTCCTCCTCGGGAAGCGAGCCCCGGTGGCTCGCTGTTTCCGATGAGTGAAACGCTACGTTGCATTCACGGATCGCTCAATAGGTATGTTGCAAAGAGAGTCGATAATCGCTGTTCACAGCCGTGTTTTCGTTGCAACGAGACTTCAACTAACGCAACGTCACACGCGCGTTGATTGCAATGGCCTGGAAGTGAACGCTATAGTCGGGGTTCCGGACGCGTACGAAGAGGGAGAGGTCGGGAATGCCCGGAGGCAGGCTCACTCAGCAGGAACGCCGGCAGATCGCCTCGGGGCTGGCCGACGGGCTGGCCTACGCGGAGATCGCCAGGAGCCTGGACCGCCCCACCTCGACGATCACGCGAGAGGTCATGCGCAACGGCGGCCCCACGGGCTACCGGGCGGATCTGGCGCACCACGCCACCGAGCGCCGCGCCCACCGGCGCGGCCGGTCCGCGCCCCGGGAGGCGGAGGCGGTCCCCCAGGCCCACGGACGGGACGCCGAGGCGGTGCGCGAGTACGAGGAGGTGTTCACCAGCGTGCTCATGGCCTCGGGCATGCCCAAGATGATGTCCCGGGTGATGGCCTGTCTCACCCTCAGCGACACGGGCAGTCTCACCGCGTCCGAACTCGTGCAGCGCCTCGGGGTCAGCCCGGCGTCCGTGTCCAAGGCGATCGCGTTCCTCGAGGAACAGGGCCTCGCCCGCCGGGAGCGCGACGAACGCCGCCGCGAGCGCTATGTCGTCGACGACGACGTCTGGTACGAGTCGATGATGGCCAGCGCCCGTTCCACCGCCCGGATCGTGAAGCTCGCACGGCAGGGCGTCGGAGTGCTGGGCCCCGAAACCCCCGCCGCCAACCGCCTGGAGAACATCGCCCGCTTCCTCGACTTCGTCTCCGAGAGCATCGCCCGCGCGGCGGAGCAGGCCCGCGACGTACTCCACGCCAAACCCGCGACGCCGCCCACCGGCGCCGACGGCCCGGGGGCGAAGGGCGCCTAGGTTCTGCTCGACGGCTCGTGTGACGCTCGACTCCACGACCTGCCGCGCTCATCGGCACGCAGCCGGAGCAGCCACTCGTGCCCCGAGGGTTCCGGGCCGGCGAGGCCGGCCGGCGCGTCACGGACCCGATGAGGCCCCGGGCCGCTCACGAGGCGCTGACCTGCCGCGTCGCGTATCTCCCAGCCATCACGCCGGCGCACCCACCACCATCAGCACCAGCGTGACGACCGCCACCGCCGTCAGGCAGGGCAGGACGATCCGCGTGCGCCGCACGTTCTCCGGCATGCGGTCGCTGAAGTCGGCCCGCTGCGGCTTGTTCGGGTCGTAGACCACCCCCCCGTCAGCACCGCCGGCTCGGTGGACATCCCGCGGCGCCACAGGGTGTGGTGCCCCCCGTCCGGCACGAGATACCCGTACTGGACATCGATCCTGCCGTCCCTGGGGATCGTCCTGCTCACCTCGGAAGCCATGACCTGCACCCCGCGCTTGCGCAACGGGGCCTGCGACAGGAAGGGCAAGCCGACGACCAGGAGGGCCAGGACGGCGACCACGAAGAAGAAGAACGAAGCAGCGATCATCAGGATCCCCCCGGCGCACCGCACTCGTGCGGCGCCACGTCATAGGGACGGAGGGCGCCTCGGAACGCCCACGGTCCAGTGCGAACAGAACCTGTCGCGGGTTCGATTCCGGATCGACCGGACCGAACCGGCGACCGTCCGCCCCGCCGCGACTCCCCGGACCGAACTCCCAGGGCTGTACCGCGTAGGTAGGTTCGCCGGCCGGGCCGGGCGAGCCGAAGTCCTCGCGGATCGCGGTCCGGTTCGAGGTCGCTGTCGGAGCGTCCCGGTAGCGTGCCCGCAACCAGATCCGACTGCTCCTCGGGAGGACCACCGTGGACATCCTGCTCATCGCCGGCCTGTGGCTCGACGGAACCGCGTGGGACGACGTCGTGCCCGAACTCACCGCGCTCGGCCACCGCCCCGTGCCGCTCACCCTCCCGGGCCAGGGGGACGGCGCCGCCTCCGCGACGCTCGACGACCAGGTGGCGGCAGTGGTCGCCGCGGTCGACGCGGCTCCCGGGAAACCGCTGGTGGTAGGGCACTCAGCGGCGGCGACCCTGGCCTGGCTGGCCGGCGACGCACGACCGGGGAAGGTGGCCGGGGTCGCCATGATCGGCGGTTTCCCCGCCGCCCACGAGCGGGCCTACGCCGATCACTTCGCGATCGAGGACGGCGTCATGCCCTTCCCCGGGTGGGAGCTCTTCGAGGGCGCGGACGCCGCCGACCTGGACCAGCGGGCTCGGGACCGCTTCGCCGCCGCAGCCGTCCCTGTCCCCGAGGGGGTCGCCAGGGGAGTCGTACGGCTGACCGACGAGCGCCGCTTCGACGTCCCCGTCGTGGTCGTCTGTCCCGAGTTCACCCCCGCCCAGGCCGAGGAGTGGATCGCCGCCGGTGAGAGTCCTGAGCTCGCCCGTGCCACTCACCTGGAGTACGTGGACCTCGATTCGGGACACTGGCCGATGGTCACCCGCCCCGCCGAGCTCGCCCGTGTCCTGGCGAAGGCCGCCGGCTCCTAGCGGCGCCGGGCCGGGTGGGTCCGGCCGGGGTCGGCGGAGGTCTGCCACCCCGGCGCGCAGGCAGACGACCGCCAGCCCGGTGAAGAGCATGACCAGCAGAGCCGTCCACTGGTCCTGGGGCCAGTAGGTC
>NZ_JBEXWB010000362.1:0-6207 GCF_040629645.1 Streptomyces sp. NPDC005899
GTCGCGGCCGGGACCGCTCGGGCGCCGGGCCGGGACCGGCCCCGTCCCGGCCGCCGGCCCGGTGCGCCGCGGGGCCGGTCGCTCAGCCGTCGCCGCCCGTGAAGTGCTCGCGCACGAGCGACTGCACCACGGTGAGGTCCCCCGCGACGAGCGCGTCCAGGAGTGCCGTGTGCTCGGCGGCGTCGGCGAGCAGGTCGGCCCGCCGCGTGACGGGGCTGCCGGCCAGCGGCCACTGGGACCGGCGGTGGAGGTCGTCGGCGACGGCGACGAGCTGCTCGTTGCCCGCGAGGGCGAGGACGGCCCGGTGGAAGGCCCGGTCGCTCTCGGCGTAGCTCGCCCGGTCGCCGACCGCGGCGGCGGCCACGGTGGCCTCGGCCAGCGGGCGCAGGGCGCCCCAGGCGCCGGCCGGGAGGGTGCGGGCGAGCCGCAGCATCACGGGGACCTCGATCAGCGCCCGTACCTCGGCGAGCTCGGCCAGCTCCCGGGGCCCGCGTGCGCTGACCCGGAAGCCGCGGTTCGGCACGACCTCGACGGCCCCCTCGGAGGCCAGCTGCTGCATCGCCTCGCGCACCGGCGTCGCCGAGACACCGAGACGGGCACCGAGCGCGGGCGCCGAGTACACCTCCCCGGGGGTCAGCTCCCCGTCCACCAGGGCGGCCCGCAAGGCGTCCAGGACCTGGCCGCGCACCGAGTGCCGCCGCACCGCGCTGGGCGCGGCAGGCCCACCGTGGGTGTGCTCGCCGCGCGCCTGTCCGGGCACGCGGGTCTCCGGCGGGGTCGCCGCGCACGCGTACGCCGGACGTACGTCCTCACGGGCTCTGCCCTGCTCCACTGGACCTCCTCGGACCGGCGGCCGCCGGCTCGCGTGCGCCGGGGCCCCTGTGCACGATAGGCGGAGCGGGTCCCGGTTCACACACCGCGCGATTCGGGTAAGGTAAGGCTTACCTGCAAAAGATCGCGATTCGGTGGTTCCCACATGCCTGTGCCCGCCCTGCTCACCGCCGCCGCGCCGTCTCCCGTGAACGCGGCGTACACGCGCATGACCGAGGTCTTCCCCGGGCTGCGCGCCGAGGTGCTCGCCGACGACGACGCCACGCCCACGGGCGGCGGCTGGGTCGGCGCGGCGGAGCTCGCCGAGGGCGGCGCCGCGCTGGACGCCTTCCTCGCGTGGGACGACGCGCAGGTCGTGCGGGACTACGGCACCCGGGCCCGCCCCGACGTGGTGGCCAGCTTCGGCCTGCACCGGTACGCCTGGCCGGCCTGCCTGCTGGTGACCGTGCCGTGGTTCCTCCACCGCCGGGTGCCCCGGATCCCCGTCCGGGACGTGTTCTTCCAGCGGGCCCTCGGCCGTCTGACCGTCCGGGTACCGGAATTCGCCTGCCTGCCGGACGACCCCGCGGCCTCCCTGCCCGGCGCCCGGGTCGTACCGGACGAGGCGGCGCTGCGGGCGGAGGTGCTGGAGGCGGTGGCGGAGCACCTCGGCCCGGTCCTGGAGGGCTTCCGGCCGCGCATGCGGCGCGGCAGGCGGGCCCTGTGGGGGATGGCCACCGACGAGATCGTCGAGGGGCTCTGGTACGTCGCCCACCTGCTCGGCGAGGAGCGCCGCGCGATGACCGAGCTCGAACTGCTGCTGCCGGGCACGACCGAGCCGTACGTGGGCACCGCGGGCTTCCGCGAGCTGACCGGCCCCAACGGCGAAGCGCTGCCGACCCGCGACCGGGCGAGCTGCTGCCTCTTCTACACGCTGCGGCCCGAGGACACCTGCGTCACGTGTCCGCGCACCTGCGACGCCGACCGCGTGAAGAAGTTGCTGCCCACGCCGTGACACGGCGGGGCGGGCCCGGACCGTCCGCCCGGACGATGCCGTTCGCACACAACCAGTCCCCTACGAGCGCGAGTTCGAAAGGATTCCGCCCAACGGTGGTCCCTGTCACCCCAATGGCGTTCACTTGCCCCGAATCCGCCTGAACGCGCCGGCATCCACGTCACGATGGCGCCCGAAACGCCTTACGTGACGCAAGGGACCGCGCATGAGACTGACCGACATATCGCTCGACTGGCTGCTTCCGGGCGCCGTACTGCTCGTAGGGGTCATGGCGGCGGTGACGGTGGTCGCGCGCGGCAGGCGTGCCGCTGAGAAGGCCGCGGCCGACGACAGCTGGGAGCGCGGCGAGGAGCGCCGCAGGCGCAAGGAGGCCCTCTACGCCACCGCCTCGTACGTCCTTCTCTTCTGCTGTGCCGCGGTCGCCGCCGCGCTCTCCTTCCACGGGCTCGTCGGCTTCGGCAGGCAAAACCTCAACCTGACGGGGGGCTGGGAGTACCTCGTGCCGTTCGGCCTGGACGGAGCCGCGATGTTCTGCTCCGTGCTCGCCGTACGCGAGGCCAGCCATGGTGACGCGGCCCTGGGCTCGCGGCTGCTGGTCTGGACGTTCGCGGGCGCCGCCGCCTGGTTCAACTGGGTGCACGCCCCGCGCGGCATGGACCACGCGGGCGCCCCGCACTTCTTCGCGGGGATGTCGCTCTCGGCCGCCGTGCTCTTCGACCGCGCGCTGAAGCAGACCCGGCGTGCCGCGCTGCGGGAGCAGGGACTGGTGCCCCGCCCGCTGCCGCAGATCCGGATCGTCCGTTGGCTGCGCGCCCCCAGGGAGACGTTCGCCGCCTGGTCGCTGATGCTCCTGGAGGGCGTGCGCACCCTGGACGAGGCGGTCGACGAGGTCCGCGAGGACCGCCGGGAGAGGGAACAGGACCGCCACCGCCGCCGGGACCAGGCGAAGCTGGACCGCGCCCGCATCAAGGCGCTGAACCGGCAGAACCGGGCCTGGGGGCGCGGCGGCCGCACCGGGCACCAGGTGGACGCCCAGCCGGCCATCGCCCCGGGCGGCGGCACGCAGGCCGCCGCGGAGCCCGCCATAGCCGAGCCGGGACGGTTGCCCCCGCGCCCCCGGCCATCCCTGCAAGCCGTGAACGGCGCGGACTCCGGGAGTCCTCCGGCACGGGACCCGAGCGGTGACCCCGTGACGGTCGACCTCACGGCCGAGGACGACACCCAGGCCCTGCCCCGGCTGGACTCGCTGGAGCGGAAGCTCAAGAACCTGGAGCAGCAGTTCGGCTGAGTCTCAGGCCGTACGGCCGCAGAGCTCGAACCACACCACCTTGCCCAGCGCCTGCGCCGTGATCCCCCAGGAGTCGGCCAGGCTCCGCACCAGGAGCAGCCCCCTGCCGTGCGTACCGTCGTCGGCGTTCGGTACGTACGGCGTGGGCTCCCGCTCCACCAGGAAGTCGCGTACCTCCACGCGGAGGCGTGCGGGCGCCGAGGTCACGGTGACCACCGCGCCGTTGCGGGTGTGGATCAGGGCGTTCGTCAGGAGTTCACTCAGCAGGAGTTCCGCCACGTCCGGGTCCTGGCGGCCCGGTCGGTGGCGCAGGAACTCCCGCAGCGCGCACCGCATCTCGCCCACGGCCGACAGATCGGCATGGCCGACCCTGCGGCGCAGCCGTGTCGGCCGCCTCTCCCGGCGCCCTGTCAGCTCCCCCGTACGCATCTCGGCACGTCCCCCCGCTTCCGTCATCTCTCGAACATCGTCCGGGGATGCATGCCCCACAGGCGGGCGGCCACGCCTCTTGCGGCACCAACAGGTGAACGGGCACCGCACCCGGAGCCCTGCGCAGGCGCAGGCGCTCTGCGTCCGCGGTGGACCCGCTCAGGGACGCGGCACGTTGCGGAGGTTGGAGCGTGCCATCTGCAGCATCCGGCCCACCCCGCCGTCCAGCACGATCTTGCTGGCGGAGAGCGCGAAGCCGGTGACCATGTCGGCGCTGATCTTCGGTGGGATGGACAGGGCGTTCGGGTCGGTGACCACGTCGACGAGCGCGGGACCCTTGTGCCTGAACGCCTCCTTCAGCGCGCCCTCCAGCTGTTTCGGCTTCTCCACCCGCACCCCGTAGGCGCCCGCGGCGCGGGCCACGGCGGCGAAGTCCGGGTTCTTGTTGGTCGTGCCGAAGGACGGCAGCCCCGCCACCAGCATCTCCAGTTCCACCATGCCGAGCGAGGAGTTGTCGAAGAGGACGACCTTCACGGGCAGGTCGTACTGCACGAGGGTGAGGAATTCCCCCATCAGCATGGCGAATCCACCGTCGCCCGACATCGACACGACCTGCCGGCCGCGGTCCGTGAACTGGGCTCCGATCGCCTGCGGGAGGGCGTTGGCCATCGAGCCGTGGCTGAACGAACCGATCACCCTGCGCCTGCCGTTGGGGGTGAGGTAGCGGGCCGCCCACACGTTGCACATTCCGGTGTCCACGGTGAACACGGCGTCATCGTCGGCGAGTTCGTCGAGCACGGCGGCGACGTACTCCGGGTGGATCGGCACGTGCTTGTCGACCTTGCGGGTGTAGGCCCGGACCACGCCCTCCAGCGCGTCGGCGTGCTTCTTCAGCATCCGGTCGAGGAACCTGCGGTCGCTCTTGACCTTCACCCGCGGCGTGAGGCACCGCAGCGTCTCGCGCACGTCGCCCCAGACGGCCAGATCGAGCTTGGACCGCCGGCCGAGGCGCTCGGGGCGGACGTCCACCTGGACGATCTTCACGTCGGTGGGGAGGAAGGCGTTGTACGGGAAGTCGGTGCCCAGCAGGATCAGCAGGTCGCACTCGTGGGTGGCCTCGTACGCGGCCCCGTAGCCGAGGAGCCCGCTCATCCCGACGTCGTACGGGTTGTCGTACTGGATCCACTCCTTGCCGCGCAGGGCGTGGCCGATCGGGGCCTTCACCCGCTCGGCGAACTCCATGACCTCGGCGTGCGCTCCGGCCGTGCCGCTGCCGCAGAACAGCGTCACCCGTTCCGCCTCGTCGACCAGCCGGCAGAGCTTGTCGATCTCCTCGTCCCCGGGCCGCGCGGTGGGCCGCGAGGTGACCAGGGCGTGCTCGGCGGCCTTCTCCGGGGCCGGCTGCCCGGCGATGTCACCCGGCATGGACACCACGCTGACGCCGCCCCGCCCCACGGCGTGCTGGATGGCCGTCTGCAGCAGGCGGGGCATCTGCCGCGGGTCGGAGATCATCTCGTTGTAGTGGCTGCACTCCTGGAAGAGCAGCCCGGGGTGGGTCTCCTGGAAGTAGCCGAGGCCGATCTCGCTCGACGGGATGTGCGAGGCCAGGGCGAGCACCGGGGCCATCGAGCGGTGGGCGTCGTACAGGCCGTTGATCAGGTGCAGGTTGCCGGGTCCGCAGGAACCGGCGCAGGCCGCGAGGCGGCCCGTGATCTGCGCTTCGGCTCCGGCGGCGAACGCGGCGCTCTCCTCGTGCCGTACCTGGACCCACTCGATCCCGGAGTGGCGCCGGACGGCGTCGACGACCGGGTTGAGGCTGTCACCGACGACGCCGTAGAGACGCTCGACGCCCGCCCGCACGAGAATGTCGACGAACTGTTCCGACACGTTCTGCCTGGCCATGGCGTGCCCTTCCTGCCTGTGCGCCGTGCACATGCGGCGGTCCCGGCTCCGGGCCGCGGGACACGGCCCGCCGGGCTCCGCAATCCATCAACCCACGGCGTACGCGGTTACGCCTCCCAGACTGCGGCGCTCGTGCGGTCGTCGGCGTACCCCGTGGCCCTGAGCTGGGTGTCGGCCAGGTAGGCGGGCAGGCCCGGCGGCCCGCCTACCGCCCACCGGCGGGCGAGTTCCCGGGCCAGTGCCGGTTCCCCGCGCATCGGCTCCGCCAGGCCGCTGCCGCAGAGGAGCAGCGTGTCGCCCGGGCGGGCGACCGAGGCGCGGAAGCGGAAGGGCTCGGCGGGCGGAGGCGGCGGGTCGTCCGCGTACGGCGGCGCAGGCGTGGTGATCTGCAGGTCCAGGGTCAGCCTGTCCCCGCCGGGCCCCTCCTCCGGCCCCGCGGCGGCCCCGGGGCCACCGGTGGGGTCGGGGTCCAGGTCCTGCCAGGCGCCGTCACGCAGCCGGAAGAGGCCGCCCGCGCCGACGCCGAAGAAGACGCGCGTGCGGCACTCGGGATCGGCGGGCAGCAGAAGGCAGCGGACACCGGCCGTGTAGGCGGACGGCTCCAGGCCCAGCTCGGCGGCGCGGGCGCGCAGTTTGCCGTACGCGCGGTCGGTGAGGCGGTGCAGACCTGACTTGAGGTCGCTCCTGCGCCCCGCCCTTATGTCGTCGCAGAGCCTGGCGTGGCTGCGGGCGACGGCGCCGCCGATCCAGCGGCAGGCGTCGG
>NZ_JBEXWB010000363.1:0-6114 GCF_040629645.1 Streptomyces sp. NPDC005899
CAGACGGCTCGACGGTCTCGGCCTCGGTCACGTTGTCGCTGGTCATCGATGCATCTTCCATGATCGGGAGTTACACCGATCGTTTTACAGTCCCTGTCGACGCACTCGATGTCGGTGTACTCGACGAGAAGCCACGCGGCGCGGCGGTCGCCGTTCTTGCAGTAGTGCTCCTGTATGCCTTCGTCGTTGACGGCCTGGAGCTGGGCGTCGGATGCGCCAGCGGCTTGGGGACTCCTTCTACTGGCCACCGCCGACCTCGGCCGCGCCTATCAACCATCCGGGCGACCTACTGGCAAGCCGTGGACTCTGACCCTTGGCCCGGCCGACAGCCCGAGCGCGTGGGCTGTAACTGCGGTTCTGTTCGGTCTAGGCCTACTGGCATCAGGGAAACACCTCTCACCTCACACGTCGGGAGATCCGAGAGACGGTGCCTATGGGCTCCAGAGAATCAACATGCTGGTTTACCGTTCGTGGAGCTGCTGTTGGCGAGGAACGCGGTGACGTCAGCAGGCGTCCGGCACCTGGCCGTCGAGGGCGGAACGGTGCAGCCGTGTTCGGCCAGGAGGGGCTGGACTTGGTGAACGGCCCTGGTGCTGTGCGTGGGCATACGGGCGATGAGGAAGGCCGGCAACACCGTGCTGTCGGTCATGCCGGTCGGAGGCATGACCAGGGTCATCAACCGCAGTGTTAGTCTCGCGCCCTTCGATTCGATCGTGAAGGAACCACCTTGAGCTTCATAACGGCCTACGGTCGTGACCGGTTGCCCTCCCTCACCGGGCTCCGGTTCTGGGCGGCCCTGCTCGTCGTGCTGTATCACCTGTCGCGGCAGGTAGGGACCGTGCCAGGGATCAGTGACGCCGTGTGGTACGGCCGTAGCGGGGTCACGTTCTTCTTCGTGTTGTCGGGGGCCGTGCTGGCCTGGACCTATGACGGTTCGCGTGTCGCCGTCCGGGTGTTCCTCTGGCGGCGCTTCGCACGGATCTGGCCCATGCTCGCCGTCAGCGTCGCGGCATCCGTCGCGGTCTGGCGGGTCCTCATGGACCAGGCTGTCTCGCTCAAGGCCATCGCCGGGACTCTGCTGCTGGTGCACGCGTGGTTCCCGCAGCCGGTCATCTTCAAGGGAGGGAACCCGGCCGCCTGGTCGCTCAGCGACGAGGGCTGGTTCTACCTCATCTTCCCCGTACTGCTGGCGACGCTCGCGGGGCGGCGGGGCAGGACATGGGGGTGGACGGCGGCCGGGGCGGTATGTGGCGCGGTGCTTCTGTGGGTCGGACTGTCCGGGCTGGCGCCAACCACCCGTACTTGGGCATTGGACTACCTGCCGTTGACCCGGTCACTCCAGTTCGTACTGGGCGTGGTGACCGGGCTGGCGCTGAAACGCGGTTGGCGGTCTCCCATGTCGCTTCCCGTGTCCGTCGGACTCGTCGTCGCCTGGCACCTGGCGCTGATTCCGTGGTCGAACGCGGTGCCGGACTCTGCCTGGTACAGCCCGTACTGCGCCTCGCAGTTGCTTTCCGCGCCGCTCTTCGCGGCGCTGATCGCCGCCGCGGCCCGGGCCGATCTCGACGGCCGGCGGACCGCACTGGGCGGAGCATGGACGATCAGGCTGGGGCACTGGTCGTTCGCCTGGTACCTCCTGCACGAGATCGTGATCCGGGTGGCGGTGTTCGAGTGGGGCAAGCCCGCCACCAAGGGTGAGACGCTCCTCTTCTGGGCAGGGGTGCTGGTCGTCAGCCAGGCCCTCGCCGCCCTCGCGTACCTCTGCATCGAGCATCCGGCCGAGCGGCGGCTACGGGGACTGGTGGTCGCACCCGGCAGGGATGCCGCACCGCGGCGACATCGGACACTCGCCTGAGCGGCCGCGGCGACCGCCGAACCTCCTCAAGAGGACGGCGACCAGCAGGTTCACGCCGGTGCGGCGGCCGTCAGCTGGCGGACGGGCACCACCCCCGGCGGCGGCCCGCCGGGGACGGCCACCCGGAACGCCCAACAGGGCCTCGCCGTCGCACTCCGAAGCCGATCCCCATGATCGCCGTCGACGACCTCTACGAGCTCCGCCGGCCGCACACCCGGGGTCGGCCGTCGCGGCACGCAGGCCGGCCTGCCGTCGGACTACCCGGCACCTCGGACCGCCTCTGGGGCATGCGGCCGCCGACCGGATCCCCTTCCCGGGCACCGACCACGCACCCGGCGGGCCTGACGATGCCGAAGTGGGCCCACGACCTAGCTTGATCTTTATCCCTGAGGCCCGAACAGCTTGTCGTACTTGATCACTCGGACTGGTAACTGCGGTACACGCAGGCGGCCTTCGGCTGAGCATGTGATCCGACCAAGGAACACACAACGCTCAGCACGAAGGCCGTGGGGATGAGTCTGTCGCATCACGTCGTCCGGCAGGATCCGTTTGCGGGACTGTCACGCTTCCGGGGTGAGTTCTACTCCTGTCTGACCAGGCGTGCGGACGCGCTGTTCGAACTCGTGGACGCGGTGTTGTGCGCGGATGGGCCGGTCCGGACCCTGGTGGAACTGTCTCTGGTCGGTGAACACCGTCGCGGCCACGGCGGGCTCTACGACGCCCTGGCCGCGGGCCGGGTCGACGTCGCCCGGCTGCGACGGGCCCTGGCCACGGTGCCGCTGCCGAGGGCGGCGGACGGCCGGTTGGTCCTGGCCGCCGACCTCACCTGCTGGCTGCGGCCCAGCGCCCACACCTCGCCGCAGCGAATCCTGTGCCACACCTACGGACGGGGCAAGGACCAGCACATCCCAGTTCCCGGATGGCCCTACTCGGTGATCTGCGCACTCGAGACCGGCCGCAGTTCCTGGACCGCACCGCTGGACGCATTGCGTCTGGCACCGGGCGACGACGCCGCCACCGTCACCACCAGGCAGATGCGCGAGCTCGTCGACCGGCTCATCGCGGCCGGCCAGTGGAAGGATGCCGACCCGGAAATCCTGATCGTGGTGGACGCCGGATACGACGTGCCGCGTCTGGCCTTTTTGCTGAAGGATCTGCCGGTGCAGGTGCTGGGTCGGATGCGCTCGGACCGTGTCCTGCGACGCGCGGTCCCGCCCCGTGAGCCCGGCCTCCGAGGGCGGCCGCCCCGCCACGGCGGCGAGTTCGTCTTCGGTGACTCGGCCGCCTGGAACACACCCGACACCCAGACGGTGACCGCGACCCGCCTTTACGGCAGCGCCACCGCACGGGCCTGGGACCGGCTCCACCCGAGGCTGACCCACCGCTCGGCCTGGACCGCCGAGCTGGGTGCCCTACCGGTCATCGAGGGCACCGTGATCCGTCTGCAGGTCGAGCACCTGCCCAGCGGCGCGACACCGAAGCCGGTCTAGCTGTGGTGGTCGGGCACCGACGCCACCGGAACCACCGTCGACCTGCTCTGGCAGGCATTCCTGCGACGCTTCGACATCGAACACACCTTCCGGCTCTTCAAACAGACCTTGGGCTGGACCTGCCCGAAGATCCGCAGCCCCGAAGCCGCCGATCGCTGGACCTGGCTGATTCTCGCCGCCTTCGCCCAGCTCCGGCTCGCACGCCCACTGGCGGCAGACCTCCGACGGCCGTGGGAAAAGCCGACCCCGCCCGACAGGCTCACCCCCGCCCGAGTCCGCCGCAGCTTTCGGCACCTCCGCACGAAGGCCGCCTGTCCAGCCGAAGCACCGAAAACCGCCCGGCCCGGCCCAGGACGCCCACCCGGCCGCAAGAACAACCAGCCCACTGCCCGCTACGACGTGCACACAGTTGGCAGACCAGGCTCCGCAAAACGACGAACGAAGAAATCAACGACCCCGCGTCCACGCCGCACAGGTCAAAGATCAAGCTATGCGCGCCCTTGTGGTCGATCACAGCGAGGCCGGACCCATCCGCTTCGTCGATGTCGATGAGCCGGTACCGTCTGCCGGTGAGCGAGGTCGAACCCACCACCGGCAGCCACGCCCAGGACGTGATCCACGCCGCACAGCAGCCATTCGTCGACGGCTGGCAGCAATCCATGTGGATCGGCGCCGCCGTCATGGGTGTCCTGCTCGTCTACGTCGCCGTACGAGGCCCGAAGAACACCACCCCCGTACAAGCCTACGAGGGCACGGCTCCGGAGGCCGGGACTGCGCAGAGCGTACCGCCCACTGACCTCGCGGAAAGTTGGCCGACCTGTGCGAGGCACTCTCTTGACTTACGTCGAAACCCAGCACTACCGATCTCCGCCACCGCACCGGCACACGCCGCGGTGGAGGAAATCCGCACTTCTCACCTCACGCGTGCATTTTCGCGTACGAGCCTCCTCTGCTCATGAGTTCGTCGTGGGTTCCTCCTTCCACCACGCGGCCTCGGTCCATGACGACGATCCGGTCGGCGTCCCGGACCGTGGTGAGGCGGTGGGCCACCACGAAGACCGTCCGCCCGTCGACCAGGCGGCTCAGTGCCTGTTGGATCAGGGCTTCCGAGTGGTTGTCGAGGGCTGAGGTGACTTCGTCGAGGATGAGTACACGCGGGTCGCGGATGAGGGCCCGGGCGATGGCCAGGCGTTGTTTCTGGCCCCCTGAGAGCCGTGCGCCGCGTTCGCCGACGACGGTGTCGATGCCGTGGGGCAGGCTGTCGACGAACTCCAGTGCGTTGGCGTCCTCAAGCGCCTGGCGGACGGCGTCCTTGGTGATGTCAGGCAACCCGTATGTGACGTTCTCCTCGATCGTGCCCTCGAAGAGAATCGACTCCTGGGGCACGACTGACACGAAACGGCGGTAGCTTCTGAGGTCGAGCAGAGTCGTGTCAGTTCCGTCGAGGAGGATGCGGCCGCTGGTGGGGCGGATGAACCCGATCAGCAGATTGAGGACGGTGGACTTGCCCGCCCCCGAAGCCCCGACGAGCGCGACGGTCTCGCCCGGCCGGGCCGAGATCGTCACCGCCTCGACGGCGTTGTGCCGGTCCGTCCCGTCCGGCTCCTCGTAGGCGAAGCTGACGTCCTCGAAGTCGATGCGCCCTTCTACGGAGACGAGTCGCTCCTTGCCGGCGTTCTGATCCAGGTCGGGCTCCTGGAGCACTTCACCGATGGAGCGCACGGACTCCAGGCCTTTGCTGAGGATCGGGGCGAGGCTGAGCAGTGTGGTGACGGCACCGGTCAGAATGGCGAAGAACCCGCTGAGCATGACGACGTCGCCGGCGGTGACGGGCAGCCAGCGGTGGTACGCGACCAGCGCCGAGCCCGTGAGGCACAGCAGGCCGAGGGTGTTGAGGACGATCCATGCCAGGGAGCCGAAGCGCCCGTTGAGCAGGTCGAGTCGGATGCCTCCCGAGCGGACCTCGTGGAGTGAGGCGTTGACACGGCCGAGCGCAGCGTGCTCCAGGCCGTGAGCGCGGGTGATGGGGATGAGCGAGGTCATCTCTCCCACTCGGGAGGACAGTTGTTCCATCCGGCGCCGGACGAGTTCGTTCTGGTCCCGCAACCGGCCCCGGAGCCTCATCACGAGCAGCCCTGCCGCCGGGACGACGATCAGGAAGACGGGTAGGAGGGACGGCACCCGCAGGCCGATGACCACGAGGCCGCCGATGAGGGTGACCAGGGCGGCGAGGCCGAGATCCGCGCTCTGCATGAGCATCTGCTCGACCGCTTCCGCGTCCCGGATCACCTTGGCCTGCAGGACGCTGGAGCTGGTCCACGAGTGGTAGCCGATGGACAGCTGCTGCATGCGGGCGCACAATGCGGAGCGCAGCAGAGTGCCCAGGCTGCGAACGACGGTTCCCATGGTCCGTACGTAGATCAGGTGCAGCGGAAAGTTCAGCAGGAGAATGGTCAGCAGGACCCCGGTGGCTATCCACAGTTCGGTCACGGGGCGGTGTTCGACCACCACGTCGAGGATCACCGCCGTGATGAGCGGAAGCAGCCAGAGGGGGCTGTGCTTGGCGATGAAGACGACAACGGCCAGCACGAGTCGGGGAAGATCGGGACGCAGGAGTCGGCCGAGGGTGCGCACGGGGCTCTGTCCGCTGTAGACGTGGTCGGCGGCCAGGGAACTCATACGCGTGGTGGGCGTTTTGTGTCGCATCGCGTGTCATCTCTGGTGATGTGAGCAAGAGCTGTGTGGGCGGGGCGACCGGACCGCGGTCCG
>NZ_JBEXWB010000364.1:0-6098 GCF_040629645.1 Streptomyces sp. NPDC005899
ATCTCGACGGCGTCGCCGCCGCGGGTGTGCGTCCCACGGCCGCCGCCGGAGCGGCCGTATGAGCGTGCCGCCGCGGCGCTCGCCCGCCCACCCCCTGGACAATCCCGTCCGCTCCTCGCTGACCGGTCCCCACGCCCGTTTCGCCGAGCGCCGTGGCCGGGTCCTGCGCTACCTGCCCGACGTCACGCCGTGGCTCGCCCTCCCCGACGAGCCGGACGCCCGGGACTGGGCGGACGTCGCCGCGCTCGCCGGCCCCGGCGCGTCCGTCGTCCTCACCGCACTCCGTGAGCCGCCACCCGCCGGCTGGGACATCGTCTTCCACGACGAGGGCGTGCAGCTCGTGGACGAGTCCGTGGACGCGGCACCCGACGAGGAGGCGGTGCCGCTCGGCCCCGCCGACGTGCCGGACATGATGAGACTGGTCGAGCGCACCCGCCCGGGGCCCTTCACCCCCCGCACCGTGGAACTCGGCGGCTACCTCGGCATCCGCCGGGCCGGGGTGCTCGTCGCGATGGCGGGGGAAAGGCTGCACCCGCCCGGGTGGACCGAGATCAGCGGTGTCTGCACGGACCGGTCCGTGCAGGGTCAAGGGCTCGCCTCGCGCCTCGTCAGGGCCGTCGCCCACGGGATCAGGGAGCGCGGGGAGACGCCCTTCCTGCACGCCGCCGCTTCCAACAGCCGGGCGGTGGGGCTCTACGAAGCCCTCGGGTTCGGGCTCCGTCGCCGCACCACCTTCCTGTCCGCCGTCGTCCCGGCCGAGGGGGAGACCCCGGTCGACGCCAGGACCGTTCCGCGGGAGGCGGGTAGCTTGGAACACACGGGGCGTTGAGCGACGAACGCGCGGGAGGCGGTGCCGTGGCCAAGGGACTGCGGCGCCCGCCGGCGGCAGGCCGGAAGCCACTGCCCGGGACGGATCCGGCCGAGGCGACGGCGGGCGCGGCCAGGATCGGCAACGGGGCGCTCGCGCTGTCGCTCGTCTCGCTCACGGCCGGCGTCGTCCTGCTGGACGCGCTCACCGGGCGCGGGCTGCCGCTCATCCCGCTCCTGATCATGCTGCCCGCGCTGGCGTCGGTCTTCTGCACCGTCCGCCAGACGGTCGGGGTGGCGCTCTGGGTCACCCTGGTGGTCATCGGCTCCCAGATCGCCTCGGCGGGCGCCTTCTGGGACGTCGTCTTCCTCATCGGCTTCACCGTCGTCGGCAGCGGGCTGGGTGTCGTGGCCTGTGCCGCGCGCATCCGGCACGCCAGGGAGATGGCCAGACTCCGCTCAGCCGCCGTGGCGCTCCAGCGGCAGATCCTGCGCCCGCTCCCGATCGCGACCCGGCAGGTCCTCGCGCGGGGCTTCTACGAGCCGATCGAGGAGGACCGTTTCGTCGGCGGTGACATCTACGAGGTCGTCCAGTCGCCGTTCGGCACCCGGGTGATCGTCGGGGACGTGCAGGGCAAGGGACTGCCCGCGATCGGCGCGGGCTTCGCCGCACTCGGGGCGTTCCGGGAGGCGGCGGTGCGGGAGCCGGACCTGACCGCGGTCGCCGGCGCCGTGGAGAGCGCCGTCGTCCGGCACAACGCCTTCTCCGCCGGGACCGGGGAGACGGAACGCTTCGTCACGGCGCTCCTGCTGTGTTTCGACGGCGAGGAGCGGGTGCGGGTGGTGAACTGCGGCCACGTGCCCCCGCGCCTGCTGTGCGGCGGAACGGCCTCCCCCGTTCCCCTGCACCGGACCTCCGTGCCCCTCGGCATGGGAGACCTCTGCGAGGAGCCGCGCGCCGCGGAGTGGTGCCCGTTCCCGCCCGCCGCGTCCCTCCTGGTGTGCACCGACGGGGTGACGGAGGCACGGGACCCCTCGGGCGCCTTCTACCCGCTCGACGAGCGGCTCGGCGGATGGGCGGGGCGCGAGCCGCACGACGTCGTGGAGGCGCTGCGGAGCGACCTGCGGGCGTATGCCGACGGAGTGCGCAGCGACGACGTCGCGGTGCTCCTCCTCAGCCGGCCGGCCGACGCCACCGCAGGGTCCTCACCGGGGCGGGAGCACGACGCACGGGTGCGCGACGCGCGCGGTGCCGACGTGGAAGAACGCTCCTGACCGGCGGCCGGCGAGACGGGTCGGGAGGCCGGCCGCAGCCCCCGCGCCGGACGGCCGCGGTCCGGCTCTAAGGCCGTGCGGGCCACGTGGTTGGACTGAGCGCATGTTCGCGCACTACTTCTTTCTCTGATTCCCGGCCAGGACGCCGCCGCGTGACGGCCGGTGCCTCCCACTGACGCCCTCCGGCGCCGGTGGGCGACATCCTGCCCGGGCGAGGCCCGGTCGCACCGGGTCACCCGCGCGTGCCGCAGTCCCTCCGGTTCCCCGGCGCCCCGCCCCGCGGCCCGTCCATCGCATGTCCGTGCGCGCCGCCGAGGGCCCGTCGTATCAGAGGAAGCAGCGATGCCGATCCAGCGCGCCCGCGCCCAGCTGACCATGACCGACGTCTCCAAGGCGTACGGAGACCGAACCGTCCTCGACCAGGTGTCCCTCACCGTCCGCCCCGGGGAGAGGGCCGGAATCATCGGCGAGAACGGTTCCGGCAAGTCCACCCTCCTCCGGCTGATGGCCGGAGCGGAGGAGCCGGACGCCGGCGACGTCACCGTCCACTTCCCCGGAGGCACCGGCTACCTCCCCCAGACGCTCGCCCTCGACCCCCACGGAACCGTCCAGGACGCGGTGGACACGGCATTCGCCGGTCTCCGCCTGCTGGAACGGCGGATCCGGGAGTCGGAAGCGGCGATGTCCGACGGCGAAGCCACCGAAAGCCGGCTCGACGCCTACGGTGAGCTGCTGACGGAGTACGAACAACGCGGCGGATACCAGGCGGACGCCAGGACCGACGCGGCGCTGCACGGCCTCGGCCTCGGGCACGTCGGCCGGCACCGCCCGCTCGCCTCCCTCTCCGGCGGCGAGCAGTCCCGGCTGGCACTGGCCTGCGTCCTGGCGGCCGCTCCGGAACTCCTGCTGCTCGACGAACCCACCAACCACCTCGACGCCGCCGCGGTCGGCTGGCTGGAGGACCACCTGCGCGCCCACCGCGGAACCGTCGTCGCCGTCACGCACGACCGGGCTTTCCTGGAGCGGGCCACCACGGTGATCCTGGAGGTCGACCGCGACCTGCGCGACGTCGCGCGGTACGGCGACGGCTGGGACGGCTACCGCACGGCGAAGGCCGCCGCCCGCCGCCGCTGGGCGCAGGACCACCAGGAGTGGCTGACCGGCCTCGCCCGCACCGAGGAGCTGGTCGGCGCGGCCGGTCAGCGCCTCGCCGGATCCGCCGAGGACCCACGGGAGGGCTGGGGCAAGCACCGCAGGTCCCACGAGGCCAGACTGTCGGGCCGGGTCAGAGCCGCCCGGGCCCGGCTGGAAGCCTTGCGGAGCGCACCGGTGCCCGCGCCGCCGCCGCCCCTGCGCTTCACCGCCGACCTCGCCGTCACCGGCCGCGGCACCTCCGAGGACCCACCGGAGACCGGCCCCTGCGCGGAGCTCGACTCGGTCGTCGTCCACGGCCGGCTGTACCTGCCCGGGCTGAGCGTCGAGCGGGGGCAGCGCCTGCTGGTCACCGGGCCCAACGGCGCGGGGAAGACCACCCTGCTGCGCGTCCTCGCGGGCGACCTGGCGCCGGACGCCGGGACGGTCCGGCACCGGACGGCCGTCGGGCACCTTCCGCAGGAGCTCCCCGTCGCACCCACCCACCGCTCGCTGCTCACCACCTTCGCGGCCGGCCGTCCCGGACACGCGGACGACCACGCGGACCAGCTGCTCGCCCTGGGGCTGTTCCGCCCGGAGGACCTCGCGGTGCCCGTCGCCGCGCTCTCCGCCGGGCAGCAGCGACGGCTCGCGCTGGCGCGCCTGGTGACCAGGCCGGCCGGTCTGATCGTCCTGGACGAGCCGACCAACCACATCGCGCTGAGCCTCGTCGAGGACCTGGAGGCCGCGCTCGACCGGTACCCCGGGGCCGTCGTCGCCGTCTCGCACGACCGGGGTTTCCGTGACCGTTTCCGGGGCGAGCGTCTCGAGCTGAGGGCCGACCGTCCGGTGGCCGGCCGTGCCTGACCTCGCGGGGCGATGCGGCTAGGGCTCGTAGGGGGCGTGGCCGTCTCGCACGATACGGCGCAGCCGGTCGACGAAGACCCGCTGGCCCACCACCAGGCGCTCGGCGGCCTCCTCCGGTGTGCACCAGGCGAACCGGTCCATCTCCGGGAACTCCCGCTGCACACCGGACCCCGGTGGCCACTCCGTCGTGAAGGTCCCGGGCACCGCCCGGGAGGGGTCGAGGTCCCCTTCCACCGCCCACACCGTGACCCTCTTCCGGCTGGGCTGCCGTACCTCGCCGAGCGGCACCCAGGTGCCGTCCGGGACGGGCAGCCCCGTCTCCTCCGCGAACTCCCGGGCGGCCGCCGCCGCGGCCGCCTCGCCGGGTGTGTACTCGCCCTTGGGTACCGACCAGGCCGCCGTCTCACGGCCCGCCCAGAACGGACCGCCCATGTGACCGAGCAACACCTCGGCGTCCCGTCCGCCGTCCTCGGTGGTGACGACGCGGAAGAGCAGGAGACCGGCGGAGCGCTTGGCTGTCGACATGTCGTCAAGTGTGCGGTCGCCGGCCGCGCGGGACCACCGGCACCCGCACCTGCCCGATCCGCTCGGCACCGCCGACGGTTCCCGGCCACCCGGGGGCGATGTCGGTAAGTGGTGGAACCTGGGTCTTGCGCCGGATCGCGACGGGCCCGTAGGTTCCACGTCGAGCCCGCCTGGGAGCGCTCCCATGGGCAGCCGCCACCGCCGACGGCGACGGTCGTGGGGCGCTCACGGACGGGGTCCTCCCCACGCGTTCCCCATGACGAGTCCTATCGAAGGGACACCATGAAGACCCCCACAAGGCCACTGCGGTCCGTGCGGGCCGCGGTGACGGCGTTACTCCTGGCACTGGCCTCGGTCGTCGCCGTCACCACCGCCACCACGCCCGCACAGGCCGCCGCCCCGATCTGCGACCAGTACGGATCGACCGTGATCCAGGACCGGTACGTGGTGCAGAACAACCGCTGGGGCACGAGCGAGCAGCAGTGCATCGACGTCACGTCCGGCGGCTTCGCCCTGACCCGGGCGGACGGTTCCGTCCCCACCAACGGGGCGCCCAAGTCGTACCCGTCCCTCTTCAACGGCTGCCACTACACCAACTGCTCGCCCGGCACGAAGCTCCCCGCGAAGGTGAGCTCGATCAGCAGTGCGCCCACGAGCATCACCTACTCCTACGTCGGCAACGCGGTGTACGACGCCGCCTACGACATCTGGCTCGACCCCGCGCCGAAGACGGACGGTGTGAACCGGACCGAGATCATGATCTGGTTCAACCGGGTGGGCCCGATCCAGCCGGTGGGCTCCCAGGTCGGCACGGCCTCCGTGGCGGGCCGCAGCTGGGAGGTGTGGACGGGGAACAACGGCGGCAACGACGTCATCTCGTTCGTGGCACCGTCCGCGATCACGAGCTGGAGTTTCGACGTCATGGACTTCGTCGACCAGACCGTGGCCCGGGGCATGGCGCAGAGCTCCTGGTACCTGACGAGCGTCCAGGCCGGGTTCGAACCGTGGCAGAACGGCGCGGGCCTGGCGGTCACGTCCTTCTCCTCGGCCGTCGAGACCGGCGGCGGCACGGGTGAGCCGGGGGACCCCGGCACGCCGGGTACGCCCGGGGCGTGCAAGGTGACCTACGCGGCGAACTCGTGGTCGGGCGGATTCACCGCCGACGTGAAGGTGACCAACTCGGGCACGGCGGCCGTCGACGGCTGGCAGCTCGGGTTCACGCTGCCGTCGGGGCAGAGGATCACCCAGGCGTGGAACGCCACGATCAGCCCGGCCTCCGGTTCCGTGCGAGCGTCCGACGTCGGCTTCAACGGCCGGATCCCCGCGGGCGGCAGCCAGTCGTTCGGCTTCCAGGGCACGTACACGGGCACCTTCGCCCGGGCGACCGGCTTCACGCTTGACTGTTCGTCGTACGGGAGGAGGGCACCGGGGTCCGGCAGCCGGCCGCCCGCGTCGGTGAGCCCGAACACTCCGACCGGGGAGCGCAGGTCGTC
>NZ_JBEXWB010000365.1:0-6066 GCF_040629645.1 Streptomyces sp. NPDC005899
CCCGCAGGAGGTGGAGGCGGGCGCCCGGCGTGCCTGCCGCCCGGCCGCGGCCTGTTCGCGCCGAGCCGGACCGGAGACCCTTGGTCACCGCAGGCGGCGGACCTTCAGCACGTTGTCCGTGCGGGTGGTGGGGTTGCCCTCGGGGTCGTTCTGGATCCGCTCGTACTCCTCGCCGCGCAGGACCTCCCACTCCCCCTCCGGCAGTTCGAGGGAGGCGAGGACCTCGTGGACCGTGGGGAGGTGCACCTCCGGGTGCGGGTTCCTCTCCCACGTGGGGAAGCCGGCGTGACCCACGACGAGCAGCACGCCGCCGGGTGCCACCGCCGAGGCGGCCCGCCGCAGGATCCGTTCGCGCGGCAGATCGCCCATGGAGTGCAGGAAGGCCGCCGAGACCAGGTCGTACTCCCCCTTGGGGAAGGAGGCGCCCAGGTCGTGCCACTGCCAGTCGATCCGGTCGGCGGCCCCCGCCTCGGCCGCGTGGGAGGCGGCCCGCTCCAGGGCGACCCGGGAGATGTCCGTGGCGGTGACCCGCCAGCCCGACCGGGCCAGCCAGACCGCGTCCCCGCCCTCGCCGCATCCGAGGTCGAGCGCGCGCCCCGGCTCGAGACCCTCGACCTCGCGGACCAGGACGGTGTTCGGTTCGCCGCTCCAGATCCGGGTGCTCTCGCGGTAGCGGTCGTCCCACATCTCGGCGTCGGTACGGGTGGTGGTCGTGTCGTCGGTCATCGCGTCTCCAGAAGTCCATGTCGGCTGTCCCCGAGCACACGCTCGGCGACCTGACGCTCGGCCTCGGCCGAGAACGGTGCGCGGCGGGCCTCGACCGCTCGACGGGTGTCGTCCGTGACGAGGTCCGCGTTGACGGCCGCCGCCGCCTTCAGCCCGGCAGCAGCGGCGCCGATGACCTGTTCCATGAGGTTGGCGACGTTCCCCGCCACGAACACCCCCGGGACGTCGGTGGCACCGGTGGGATCCGCCGCGATGTAGGTGCCGACCGCCTGACCGGCCACCTCCAGGGCGGTGGGCTCCAGCCCGAGGCTTCGCAGGAGGCCGGAGCGCGCGGTGAAGCGTGGCTGGATCACGACTGCTTCACGCGGGATCACCGTGCCTCCCGCCAAGCGCACCCCGGTCAGGCGGTCGTCGGCCACCTCCAGGCCGGTCACCTCGCCGTCCACGACGGAGATCCCCCGCGCGGCCAGCTGCTCGTACTCCTCGTCGGTGAAGTCGGGCCGGGTGTGGCGGAACAGGGTGACGTCGTCGGTCCACTGGCGCCACAGCAGGGCCTGGTGCACGGCCGCCGGACCGACGGCCACGATGCCGACCGGCCGCTCGCGCACCTCCCAGCCGTGGCAGTACGGGCAGTGCAGCACGTCGCGGCCCCAGCGCTCGGCGAGACCGGGGAGGTCCGGGAGCTCGTCGACGAGCCCGGTGGTGACGAGCAGCCGGCGCGCCTCGACGGCGCCTCCGTCCTCCCGTACGACGCGGAAGCCGCCGCCCGGGAGCTTCTCGGCCGCCACGGCCGTTCCCTCGACGATCTCCGCCCCGTACCCGGCGGCCTCGGCCCGGCCGTCGGCCAGCAGTTCCAGCGGCGGCACGCCTTCGCGGCCCAGGTAGTTGTGCGCGTGGGACGCGGGCGCGTTACGGGGAGCGCCCGCGTCGAGCACGAGCACGGAGCGCCGCGCCCTGGACAGGGTCAGGGCCCCGCTCAGGCCGGCCGGTCCGCCGCCGACGATCACCACGTCGTAGTGCTGGTTCTTGTCTCTCATGGGAAGCACCTCCATCTACGGGAGATGGTGCGCCCGGATCCCCCGATCGACAAACATGCTTGCCGGATCGGCAAATCCGAACTCGCACCACACCTCCTTGCCGGGATTGCGCTCCCCCACCCCCCAGGTGTCGGCCAGCGCGGCGACCAGCACCAGTCCCCGCCCGTACTCCGCGCCGGAGGATGCGGCCCGGACCGCCGAAGGCACCTCCCCTGGGCCGCTGTCGTGCACCTCGACGCGGAGCACGGCCCCCAGGGTCAGCCGCAGGCGGAAGCCACGGCCGGGCGGGACGCCGTGCACCAGCGCGTTGGTGGCCAGTTCGCTCACGCAGAGCAGTACGTCGGCGAGGGGTGCCCCGCACGCCCAGTCGAGCAGGGTCTCCCGCGCGAACCGCCGGGCGAGCGGGACCGACCTGCGTTCACGGCGGTAGAACGCCTCACGGGCGTGGATGAGTCGCGTGGCTTCGTTCACGGGACGACTGTCACAGAAAGTCACTAGGATCACTCAGCGCGTCAGGTCGTACATCGCGTCCGTACGACCCGTGACGGGTCGAGTCGAGGTCGCGCGCGGGGAGAGCCATCACATGCAATCGGCGAAGAGGAACAAGCGGGTCACGTCCTGGCACGTGATCGGCGCCCAGTTGGCCACCTTCCGGAAGGCGGCCGGGCTGACACAGGCGTCGCTGGCCGACCGGTTCTGCGTGGGCGAGGACACGATCGCCTCCGTCGAGCAGGGCCGCCGCCCGCTCCAGGCGGACTTCGCTACCCAACTGGACGAACTGCTTGACACCAAGGGGGTGTTGAGAGTCGCGGTGGCGAAGGTGCCGCAGCGGGAGCGATTCCCGGCGTTCGTGCAGGACTTCGTGGAGTACGAGCAGGAGGCGGTGACGCTGCTGTCGTACGAGAACCAGGTGGTGCCGGGGCAGCTTCAGACCGAGGAGTACGCCCGTTTCGTCTTCTCCTGCCTCTATCCGCCGCTCGAAGAGGAACAGCGGGAGGAGTGGGTGGCCGCCCGGCTCGACCGCCAGAGGCTGCTCGAACGCAGGCCGCGCCCCATGTTGCACTTCCTGCTGGAGGAGAGCATCCTGCGCAGCGAGATCGGGGACCCGGCCATGCGGCGTGAGCAGCTCCGGCACCTGCGGCGCTGCGTGGAACTGCCCTTCCTGGGACTCCAGGTCATGCCCATGAGGCTCCCCAAGCACGCGGGCCTGGCGGGGCCGATGGTGCTCCTGGAGACCCCCGACCACGACCACCTCGCCTACGTCGAGGGGCAGCTGACCAGCGTCCTGCACGACGACCCGGACGACGTCAGTGTCCTGCAGCAGAAATATGGGATGCTGCGTTCGCAGGCGCTCTCCGTCGAGAGCAGTGCCCGCCTGCTGGACGACCTGCTTGGAGAGTCATGACGCGCGGAACACGCGATACAGCCCTCACGTGGTTCAAGTCGAGTTACAGCAGCGACCAGGGCGGCGCCTGCGTCGAGGTCGCCTACCACTGGCACAAGTCGAGCTACAGCAGCGACCAGGGCGGCAACTGCGTCGAGGTGTCCGCGCACCCCCGCGCCGTGCACATCCGCGACTCCAAGGTCACCGACGGCCCGGTCCTCACCGTGCCCCCGGCCGCCTGGTCCGCCTTCGTCCGCGCCACGGCGTAGCGGCACCCACCCGTATGACCCTCGATCACGAGCTCGTCGAGGCGGCCACCCGGCTCGCCGCGACCCGTTCCAGGGGCGACGAGCACACGGTGGCCGCCGCGGCACGGAACCGCGACGGACGTGTCGTCACGGGCATGAACGTCCACCACTTCACCGGTGGCCCCTGCGCCGAACTGGTGGTGATCGGCGCGGCCGCCGCGGCGGGTGCCCACGAACTCACCGCCATCGTGGCCGTCGGGAGCGACGACCGCGGCGTGATGCCGCCGTGCGGGCGGTGCCGGCAGGTGTTGTGGGACTACTTCCCGGAGATCCGGGTCACCGTCCGTACCGGTGAGGGCCTGCGGGCGCTCCCCGTGCGGGATCTGCTCCCCTTCGCGTACAGCGTCGGCGACAGCTGAACGCGCCCGGCTCCGCCGGGTTCACGGTGGCGCACCGCGCCCGGAGGACGGCGCCGGCGCACGCGCCGGGACCGCCACGCGGCACGGTCGGCAGGAGCTGACGGCGGTTCACCCGGGGGTGGGCCCGCTTCTCCATTGGTATGGACATGTCCAATCGGTTCGGTCTAGCCTCGACTTGGTCTAGACCGCAGCGGACTCGCGGCCTCCTCTTCCCCTGCCCTGCCGCACCCCGTCCCGCCGCTCCACCCGGCAGGCGCACCGGAGGCCGCGTGTCCGTCCAGACATCCGGAACCACGGACCACGGGAGCGCACGATGCGTAGCAAAATCACCTCGTTACTCCTGGGCCTCGGCCTGGTCGGCGGCGCCTTCGTCGCGACCGCCGGCAGCGCCCAGGGGCACGGCTACACCGATTCACCCGTCAGCCGCCAGCAGTTGTGCGGCAACGGCACCGTCCGCAACTGCGGGCAGATCCAGTGGGAACCGCCGAGCGTGGAGGGCCCGAAGGGGTTCCCCACCCGGGGACCCGCCGACGGCGCGATCTGCGCGGGCGGCAACGGCCGCTTCTCCGAACTGGACGACCCGCGCGGCGGGAACTGGCCGGCCACCACCCTCACCGCGGGCAGCAACCACACCTTCGTCTGGCGCATCTCGGCGCGCCACGCCACCACCGACTTCCGCTACTACGTCACCAAGGACGGCTACGACCCGACGAAGCCGCTGAACAGGGCCGACCTCGACCCGCAGCCGTTCCTGACGGTGCCCTTCGGCGGCCGGCTCCCCGGTAACACGGTCAGCCACTCGGGCGTCCTGCCGCGGAAGTCCGGCAAGCACCTCATCCTGGGCGTCTGGACGGTCGCCGACACCGGCAACGCGTTCTACGCCTGCTCCGACGTGAAGTTCTGACGTGCCCCGTCCCGGTGCCGGGCGGGCACCGGGCCCCGCGCAGCGCATCACTCCGCCCCGCACTCCCAGCGCTTGCGGGCACAGCCCGCGGAAGGGAAGACCCATGTCCCCGAGAAAGGCAAGGAACGCAACGAGGGGACGGCTCCTGGCCGTCGCACTGGCGGCCGCCGGAACCGCCCAGTTGCTGCTCGGCGCGGCTCCGGGAGCCTCGGCGAGCCAGGGCACCACGGCCGCGCGTACGCCGGACGCGGCAGCGGCCGACACCTGCGCGCCGAAGCCCCGGCCCCAGGGCAAGGTGCTCCAGGGGTACTGGGAGAACTGGGACGGCGCCGCCAACGGCGTGCACCCGCCGTTCGGCTGGACGCCGATCACCGACCCCCGCATCCCCCAGCACGGCTACAACGTCGTGAACGCGGCCTTCCCCGTGATCCTCTCCGACGGCACGGTGCTGTGGGAGGACGGGATGGACGCCACCGTCCGGGTGCCCACGCCGGCCGAGATGTGCCGGGCCAAGGAAGCCGGGCTCACCACACTGCTCTCCATCGGGGGCGCGGCGGCCGGCATCGACCTCAGCTCCTCCGCGGTGGCCGACCGGTTCGTGCAGACGGTCGTGCCGATCCTCAAGAAGTACAACTTCGACGGGATCGACATCGACATCGAGACGGGCCTCGTCGGCAGTGGCACCATCAGCCGGCTGTCGCCCTCGCAGGCCAACCTCATCAGGATCATCGACGGGGTGCTCGCCGCCATGCCGCCCGGCTTCGGCCTGACCATGGCCCCCGAGACCGCGTACGTCACCGGCGGAAGCGTCGTCTACGGATCGATCTGGGGCGCCTACCTCCCGATCATCAAGAAGTACGCCGACAACGGCCGGCTCTGGTGGCTGAACATGCAGTACTACAACGGCAGCATGTACGGGTGCTCCGGCGACTCCTACGCGGCCGGTACCGTCCAGGGCTTCACCGTCCAGACCGACTGCCTGGACAAGGGGCTCGTCGTGCAGGGCACCACCATCAAGGTCCCGTACGACAAGCAGGTCCCGGGCCTGCCCGCCCAACCGGGCGCCGGGGGCGGTCACATGGCACCTTCCCTGGTGGCCCAGGCGTGGAAGGGCCGCAGCGGGCTCAAGGGCCTGATGACGTGGTCCCTCAACTGGGACGGGTCCCGCAACTGGACCTTCGGCGACAACGTCAAGGCGCTCCAGGGGCGCTGAGCCCGCCGGGCCGACGTGGGTCCGCGGGCAGGGGGGGGGGGGGGGCGGCCCCCCCGGCCCGGCCCCCCCCCCCCCCGCCCCCGCCCCCCCCCCCCCGAGCCACCGGCCGGGGCCCCCCGGGGGAAATGGGGGGCC
>NZ_JBEXWB010000366.1:0-6061 GCF_040629645.1 Streptomyces sp. NPDC005899
AGGGCGCCGAGCGGATCGCCGGCCCCGTGGCGGAGCAGGCGCCGCACCACAGCGCCGACACCGTCGTGCGGGGGCTGGAGCGCGTGACCCGCGGCACGCTCCGACGCGGCGCCAGGGTCCGCCTCACCCCGGAGGTGCACACCGGCGATCCGCTCGGCGCCCTGGGCCTGGCCTACGAGGAGGTGGAGGTCCCCGGGGAACTGGGCCTCCTCCCCGCCTGGTCCCTGCCCGGCACCCGCGACACCTGGGTGATCACCGTGCACGGCCTGGGCACCACCCGGGAGCACCCCATGAACGTCATGGGGTTCCTCCAGGGGCTGCAACTGCCCGTCCTCGACATCGCCTACCGAGGCGACCCCGGCGCGCCCCGCTGCCAGGACCGCCTGTCCCACCTGGGCGAGTCCGAGTGGCGCGACCTCGACGCGGCCATCCGCTACGCCGTGCGCCGCGGTGCGCGGAGCGTCGTCCTGTACGGCTGGTCGTCCGGTGCCTCCATGGCGCTGCACGCGGCCGTCAACTCCGCGCTGCGCGACCGCATCAGCGGCCTCGTCCTCGACTCCCCGGTCCTGGACTGGAAGGTCACCCTGCGCTCCCTCGCCGCCGCCCACAACGTCCCCGCCGCGCTCGTGCCCCTCGCCGTCCGGGCGGCCCAGGGCCGGACCGGGCTGCACGGCGGCCCGCTCCTGGACACCTCGGTGCCCTCGGCGCTGCACGTCCCGACGCTGATCCTCCACGGCCCCGGCGACACCCTGGCACCCTGGCAGCCGTCCCGGGAGCTGGCCGGCCGCCGCCCCGACGTCGTCACCCTGCACGCCGTGGCGGACGCTCCGCATGCGGCGATGTGGAACGCGGACCCCGCCCGCTACGAAGAAGCGCTCCGCCGCTTCCTCACGCCCCTGATGTGAGGTGATGGGACGGATCGGCCCGGTTGGTGACCCGGGCGGAAACCCTCCCGTACCCCTGTGATCCGGCTTCCGTTTGGGCTTTCGGGCCGTCAGAGGCAAGACTGCTCCCCGTGACGTCCCGTAACCCGCGCGACTCCAGGCTGCGACTTGTCCGCCCGCGACCCCTTGCCACCGCCCGCAAGGCCGTGACCACCCGGCGCACCAGGCCGGCCCCCCGCCCACCCGAGGGCACCCCGCCCCCCGCCGAACTGGCGCGCCAGGCCAGGGCCGTGCTGGCCGAGGCCGTGCGGATCGCCCACTGGGCGGCGGACGCGGCGGGTCCGGGCAGCGCCCCGCTCGCCGCGCGCGCCCTGGAGCGGGCCGCCGCGGCCCTCGAGCTCCCTCCTGCCCGGGTGCGGGCGGGCTGGGACCGGGCGCGGCTCGCCGGGCTGATCGAGTTGCACGGCGACACCGTGCGGCCCGGCTGGCGGCTGCGCGCCTGGGACCGTGACGACTCGGCCGTGCTGCGCGGCTGGGTGGCGCTCTTCGACGCCTGGTCGCTCGTCCACTCCGCACCCGACGGCATCGAGGCCACCGCCGTGGCCGAGGCCGTCGAGGCCGTGCCGCAGGTGCTCTCGCTGCTGCAGCTCTCGGCCGGCCCCGTCACCGTGCCCGCCCTCCTCGACCTCCTCGGCCAGCGCGTCGCCGAACTCCGGGAGGAACGGTGCGAGGTGCCGTACGGGCCGCCGCCACAGCAGCAGCCCCCCGCCGACGCGACGGCGGAGCGGTCCGCCGACCTGAACACCGTCCTGCTGGACTGGGCCCTGGAGGGGCTCGCCGCCGTCGGGGCCCTCACGCTCGCCCCCGGGCAGGCCACCCTCACCCCGCTGGGCAACTGGGCGGTCTGGGTCAAGCTGGAACAGATCTGCGTGGCCGCGCAGAGCCCGGCCGGGAACATCGAGCGGTCCGCCGCCGACATGCTGCTCGGCTGCGCGCGCCTCACGCCGGGGCCGGCCCGCGCCGAGTACCGGGCCTGGCTGGCCGCCCGGCCCGTCGGCAGCGCCGTGGCCGAACTGCTGGCCGTCGCCCGGGGCGAGGACGCCCTCCTGCGCGGCCTCGCCTTCGAAGCGCTGCGGGTCGTCGGCGCCCCCGCCGAGCCCGTGGTGCGCTCCGTCGTCACGGAGACGCCGCTGCGCCCCTACGCGCTGCTCTGGCTCGCGGAGTACGAGGGCGCCGACCCGGACGACGCCCAGGACGTCCTCAGCCGCGAGGAAGCCACCTGGCTCTGGGTCGACACCGCGGCGGCCGTGGCCGACCACGGTGAGACGGGGCTGCTCGTCCGCCACCTCGACTCCGCCGTACAGGGCACCGTCCCCGCGCTGCTGGACGAGATCCGGGCCGTCGGCCATCCGCGCACCGTCCAGGTCCTGGTGGCGCTGGCCGCCGCCCATCCGGACCCCGCCCTCGCCAAGGCGGTCCGGCGCGCGGCCTTCCAGGTGCACACCGGGAGCGTGTAGGGCGTGTGAGGGGTGCGGAGCTCCGGGGGCGGCCGGTCAGCCGGCGGACCCCGGAGCGTACGTCCCGAACGTCCAGACGTTGCCCTCCGCGTCGCGCGCCATGAAGTCCCGGGAGCCGTAGTCCTGGTCGGTGGGCGGCATGAGGATCTCCACGCCGTGCGCCACGGCGCGCGCGTGGTGCTCGTCGACCTCGTCCACCACGACGTACACGCCCGCGGGGCCGGCGTCCGCCATGGCCTTCGCGAACACGCCGTCGCGCCCCTTGGAGCCGAGCATCACCCTGCCGTTGCCGCAGGACAGCTCGGCGTGCAGGACCGTGCCGTGCGCGCCTTCGTAGACCGCTTCCTCGGTGAAGCCCAGGCCCTGCGTCAGCGTCCTGATCGCGGCCCTCGCGTCGTCGTACAGAATGGTCGGGTAGATCGTCGGCACCCCGTCCGCGCCTGTCATCGCGCTCACCTCTCCCGTCCGCGTCCGTCATCGTGCTGTGATCTGTGTCTCAGTCTTCCACCAGGCGCCGACGACGCATCCCCCGGCGGGGGCCGCCCGGCCACGGGCGACGGTGTCCGGGCGGGCCGCACGGGCGGGAAAAGCGGGTGGACACCGCCGGTAGACTGGGTCCCATGGCAATTCTCCTTGTGCATTAGACGGCGTCGAGTCGTAGCCCCCAGCTGTCCCTCCGCCGTCCGAACCGCCCTGGAGTTTTTCCGTGATCACCGCTTCCGGCATCGAGTTGCGCGCCGGCGCACGCATCCTCATCGAGTCCGCCTCCTTCCGCATCGCCAAGGGCGACCGCATCGGCCTCGTCGGCCGCAACGGCGCCGGCAAGACCACCCTCACCAAGTGCCTCGCGGGCGAGGGCACCCCCGCCGGCGGCACCATCACGCGCAGCGGTGAGGTCGGCTACCTCCCGCAGGACCCGCGCACCGGTGACCTCGACGTCCTCGCCCGCGACCGCATCCTCTCGGCCCGCGGGCTCGACGAGACCCTGCGCAGGATGCGGGAGAACGAGGAGCGCATGGCGAACGGCAAGGGCGCCACCCGCGAGAAGGCGATGAAGAAGTACGAGCGCCTGGAGACGGAGTTCCTCACCAAGGGCGGGTACGCCGCCGAGGCCGAGGCCGCCACCATCGCCGCCGCGCTCAGCCTGCCCGACCGGGTGCTGGGCCAGCCCCTGCACACCCTCTCCGGCGGCCAGCGGCGCCGCGTCGAGCTGGCGCGCATCCTCTTCTCGGACGCCGACACCCTGCTCCTCGACGAGCCCACCAACCACCTGGACGCGGACTCGATCGTCTGGCTGCGCGACTACCTCAAGTCCTACCGCGGCGGCTTCGTCGTGATCTCCCACGACGTCGAACTCGTCGAGACGGTCGTCAACAAGGTGTTCTACCTCGACGCCAACCGCGCGCAGATCGACATCTACAACATGGGCTGGAAGCTGTACCAGCAGCAGCGCGAGGCCGACGAGAAGCGCCGCAAGCGCGAGCGCCAGAACGCCGAGAAGAAGGCCGCCGCCCTCAACTCCCAGGCCGACAAGATGCGCGCCAAGGCCACGAAGACCGTCGCCGCGCAGAACATGGCCAAGCGGGCCGAGCGGCTGCTCTCCGGCCTGGAGGCCGTCCGGGTCTCCGACAAGGTCGCCAAGCTGCGCTTCCCGGAGCCCTCCCCGTGCGGCAAGACGCCGCTGATGGCCGAGGGCCTCTCCAAGTCATACGGCTCGCTCGAGATCTTCACCGACGTGGACCTGGCCATCGACAAGGGATCCCGCGTCGTCATCCTCGGCCTCAACGGCGCGGGCAAGACCACACTGCTGCGCCTCCTGGGCGGTGCGGAGAAGCCCGACACCGGTCAGATCATCGAGGGCCACGGCCTCAAGCTCGGTTACTACGCCCAGGAGCACGAGACGCTGGACCCGGAGCGCACGGTGCTGGAGAACATGCGCTCCGCCGCACCGGACCTCGACCTCGTCGAGGTCCGCAAGACGCTGGGCTCGTTCCTCTTCTCCGGCGACGACGTCGACAAGCCCGCCGGGGTGCTCTCGGGCGGCGAGAAGACCCGCCTGGCCCTGGCGACCCTGGTGGTCTCCTCCGCCAACGTCCTGCTCCTGGACGAGCCGACGAACAACCTCGACCCGGCCAGCCGCGAGGAGATCCTCGGCGCGCTGCGCACCTACAAGGGCGCGGTCGTCCTCGTCACCCACGACGAGGGCGCGGTCGAGGCGCTCCAGCCGGAGCGGATCATCCTGCTGCCCGACGGCGTCGAGGACCTCTGGGGTGCGGACTACCGGGACCTGGTGGCTCTCGCCTGATCCCGCCCGGTGACCCCGGTGATCCACGGATCATGGATCATTCGGCCCACGCGTGATCCGTCATCTGGGTGAGCGGCTCTCGTACCCCGGCGCGGCGCCCGGCAGACACCTGCCGGGCGTACTCATGTCCGGCCGCACCGTCGGCACCGTCCTGACCTGGCTGTTCTTCCCGATGCCCGACACCGGCGGCGGCCGCGGCAATCGGATTCCCTCCCTCCGCTTGCGGCCGGCCGCCGCGGGACGGGGAATCCGCTCGTGCGGACCTTGCCGAATGGGTGGCCAGGAAGCCGGGAAGGGGTGATCATGAGAGTCCAGAGCGCACTTCCTTGAGGAGGCACGGGTGGCCGAGACTCTGAAGAAGGGCAGCCGGGTTACCGGCGCCGCGCGTGACAAGCTCGCGGCAGACCTGAAGAAGAAGTACGACTCCGGTGCGAGTATCCGGGCGCTGGCCGAGGAAACGGGCCGCTCCTACGGATTCGTCCACCGGATGCTCAGCGAGTCCGGGGTCACGCTGCGGGGACGCGGCGGAGCGACCCGGGGCAAGAAGGCCCCTTCGGCCTGACGGCGGGCATGGTCCGGGGCCGCGCACCGGTCCCGGGGCTCACCGGAACACCGGGTGGCCACCCGGCCGACCATCAGGTCGTCCGGGTGGTTACTGTTCAGTTACCTGCCAGTAACTGCTGACTGCACCCGATCCGGAGGCACTCCATGACCCCGCTCGCCCCTGTGCTCGACAAGGACGGCGTACGACTCACCGTCGACGACGCGGTAGCCACGGTGACGCTCACCAACCCGGCCAAGCGCAACGCTCAGTCTCCCGCTCTGTGGCGGGCGTTGGCGGAGGCCGGGCGGGCGATCCCCGGTACCGTGCGGGTCGTCGTCCTGCGGGGCGAGGGCGCGTCCTTCTCCGCGGGCCTCGACCGGCAGGCGTTCACGCCCGAGGGCTTCGAGGGCGAGCCGTCCTTCCTCGACATGGCACGCGGCTCCGAGGCCGAGCTGGACGCGACCATCGCCGGGTACCAGGAGGCGTTCACCTGGTGGCGCCGCACCGACATCGTGTCGATCGCGGCCGTCCAGGGGCACGCCATCGGCGCCGGTTTCCAGCTCGCCCTCGCCTGCGACCTCCGGATCGCCGCCGACGACGTGCAGTTCGCCATGCGCGAGACCAGCCTCGGACTCGTCCCCGACCTGACGGGCACCCACCCCCTGGTGGGCCTCGTGGGCTATGCCCGCGCGCTCGAGATCTGCGCCACCGGCCGCTTCGTGCACGCCGAGGAGGCCGAGCGCACCGGCCTGGCCAACCTCGTCGTCCCCGCCGGCCAGCTCGACGAGGCGGCCCGTGACCTGGCCGCCGC
>NZ_JBEXWB010000367.1:0-6053 GCF_040629645.1 Streptomyces sp. NPDC005899
CCCGGCGGTCGCGCAGGCGCGCGCGCACCGACAGGACCCAGATCTCGGTGCGGGTGACCAGCGGCTCGAACCACGGCAGGGCCAGCAGGATCAGCAGCCCGGCGGTCCAGCCCAGCAGGACGTCACTGAGCCAGTGGGTGCCGATGTAGACGGTGGTGAGCCCGACGCCCAGGGAGACGAAGGCCGACACGGCCGAGAGATAGCGCCGGGCACGCGGCGTGGTGGCCAGATAGGCGAGGATTCCCCAGGTCACCACGGCGTTGGCGGTGTGCCCGGAAGGAAATATATCGCCGCCCGCGAAGAGCTCCGCGGAGCCGATCTGCGTGGCGTAGTGCGGGCCGAGCCGTCCCAGCCCCAGCTTCACCGCGCCCACCGTGACGTTGAGCAGCAGCAGGGAGGTGCCCAGCGTCAGCAGGGGGCGCAGCGTGTGCTGGCGCCAGGAGCGCCAGCCGAGCCAGGAGGCGACCATCACGGCCGTGGGGCCACGCTGGCCGAGCACGACGTAGTAGTCGAGGAAGGCGTGGAGTTCCGGCCACTGCTGGTAGGGCCGGAACAGCATGACCTTCCAGTCCAGTGCCACCAGCCAGGAGGAGACGAGCACGGCGACGACGATGGCGAGATAGAACGCCAAGGTCCCGCCGAAGAGAGCGATGCGGTGACGGCTCATCCGCGGGATCTCTATCTTCGGCGGTTCCGGCTCCCGGTCCAGACGGGCAAAGATGTCGGTACGCACACATTGGACGTTACAGCGAGTGAGTGAGTGATCCGGCCGATCCCGCGTCTTTGTGATGACGATGTGATGTGGACTTCGTCTCGGGACGGCATCCATTCCGCGGCCTCCGGCGGAAATCCCCCCGGACCGGCGGTGTAATTCCGTGGAGCGTCCGTCGCAGAAATGTTTGATACCCGAAGAGGTGAACCTGCGGGCTCCTCCCCGTATTCGCCCAGCCATTCGGAGGGTGCGGGTGGGCGGCGCACGGGACGCTCCCGGGCGGCGGACGCGTGACCTCCGCGGCCCCCACGGGCTCCCGCCGCCGTTCCGGACGGGCGGCCGGACGGCCGGGACCCGAGTGGCGCACGCCACACCCCGGCGCCGGAGGCGTATGAGGTGGACCACGTCTGACCACGCGGTACTCGCGTACTCTGACGGCTCACTCGCCCGTCGATGCCGGGCCCGAGGGGCACCGGAGCACGGTCCCCGGCAGGTCTGCCGAGCGCGAGGGACTCAGCGTGGGAGGTACGTACATGACCGGGACGTCCACAGCCGCGGCCCGGCCGCGCGCGGCAGCCGACGGCGCCGGCCGCTGGGTCGTCCTGGTCGTCCTCTGCCTCAGCCTGCTGCTCGTCGCGCTCGACGCGACCGTGCTGCACGTCGCCGTCCCCGCCGTCACCGAGGACCTCCGGCCGAGTGCCGTCGGCCTGCTGTGGATCGTCGACGCCTACCCGCTGGTCTGCGCCGCGCTGCTGATCCTCTTCGGCACGCTCGGTGACCGGATCGGCAGGCGCCGCGTCCTGCTCTGCGGCTACGCCCTCTTCGGCGCCGCCTCCGCACTCGCGGCCACGGCCGACGCGCCCGCCGTGCTGATCGCGGCGCGGGCCCTGCTGGGTGTCGGCGGGGCCATGATCATGCCGGCGACGCTCTCGATACTCCGCCAGGTGTTCCCCGACCGCCGGGAGCGCGCCCTCGCCATCGGCGTCTGGACGGCGGTCGCGGCGGCGGGAGCCGCCGCCGGGCCGGTCATCGGCGGATTCCTTCTCGAGCACTTCTGGTGGGGCTCCGTCTTCCTGGTCAACGTGCCGCTCATGGCCGTCCTCCTGCCGCTGGGACGCGGGTCGCTGCCCGAGTCCCGCGGTGACGGCGAGGGGCCCTGGGACGTCGTGGGTGCCCTGATGGCGGCCGCGGGCGTCCTCGGAGTCGTCCTCGGCGTCAAGCGCGCCGGCGGCGGTGAGGGCCTCTGGGACCTGGCGTCCCTCGGGCCGCCGGCCGCCGGTGCCGCGCTGTTCGTCCTCTTCGTGCGCAGGCAGCGGCGCCGTGCGCATCCGCTGATCGACATGGCGATGTTCTCCCGGCCCGCCTTCACCACCGCCGTCGGCTGCATCGTCCTGGCGATGCTCGCCCTGGTGGGCCTGGAGCTCATCGCGGTCCAGTACCTCCAGCTCGTCCTGGACCTCAGCCCGCTCGAGACCGGACTGCGGCTCCTGCCGCTGACCTTCGCCGCCGTGGTGGCGGGTGCGACGGGCTCGTACACGCTGGGCCGCGTCGGCCCCCGCCGGATGGTCGGCTGGGGTTTCGTCCTCACGGCCGCCTCGGTCCTCCTGCTGACCGCGATGGGCCAGCACGACCGGCCCGCGCTGCTGACCGCCGGCTTCGTCCTGCTGGGGTTCGGTCTGCAGTCGACGCTCTTCGGCGCGTACGAGTCCATGCTCAGCGAGGTCCCCGCCGAGCGGGCCGGCGGCGCCGCCGCGATAGGGGAGACGTCCTACCAACTGGGTGCCGGGATGGGGATCGCGCTGCTCGGCAGCGTGATGAACGCCGCCTACGCCCCCGGTCTCTCCCGGCTGCGCGAGGAGGGTGTCCCCGCCGCCGCGGGATCCGCCGCCGCGCACTCGCTCGGCGAGGCCTACCAGGTGGCGGGACGGCTGGGCGGCCCCGCGGGCCACCTGGTGCGCAGCACCGCGCGGCACGCCTTCGTCGACGGCCTGCACGTCACGCTCCTGGTCAGCGCCGCCCTCCTGATGCTCGGGGCGCTCGCCGCGCTGCGGCTGCCCCGCGCCATGGACTGCTCGCCGGGCGGGGCGGGCCGCGGGACGGACGTCCCGGCCGCCGGCCTCCCGGTGCCGGAGCAGGCGGTCCGTCCGGGCCGGAAGGAGGCGGTGCCGGCCCCGGCCGCCGCGGAACCGCCCCCCGGATCCGGGCAGCTTCCGGCGCGGGGCCGGCCGCAGTGGACACGGGGCGCCCGGGTTCCCGGACGGCGCGAGCCCGCCGAGCCGGCCGGCTCTGGACGACCGTCCCGCTGAGCCGTACCGTCGGCACGAGGCCCTGACTACCACTGCTAGTTTTCGTACCGTGCGAGCCGCCGGAGGCACCCCCATGTCCACCCCCGAGTCCGCGAAGCCGTCGAAGCTGCCCCCCTTCGACCCGCGCGACCCCATCGGCATCGACGACCTCCTCGACCCCGAGGACCTCGCGATCCGCGACACGGTGCGCACCTGGGCCGCCGACCGCGTCCTGCCGCACATCGCCGAGTGGTACGAGAACGGGGAGCTGCCCGGCATCCGGGAGCTGGCCCGTGAGCTGGGCTCCCTCGGCGCGCTCGGCATGTCGCTGCGGGGATACGGCTGCGCGGGCGCGAGCGCGGTCCAGTACGGCCTGGCCTGCCTGGAGCTGGAGGCGGCCGACTCCGGGATCCGCTCCCTCGTGTCCGTCCAGGGGTCCCTCGCCATGTACGCCGTCCACCGCTTCGGGTCCGAGGAGCAGAAGGACCGCTGGCTGCCCGGCATGGCGTCCGGCGAGACCATCGGCTGCTTCGGGCTCACCGAACCGGACCACGGCTCCGACCCCGCCGGGATGCGGACGTACGCCCGGCGGGACGGCGAGGACTGGATCCTCACCGGCCGCAAGATGTGGATCACCAACGGCTCGGTCGCCGGGGTCGCCGTCGTCTGGGCGCAGACCGGAGAGGCCGGTGACGGCTCCGGGATCCGCGGGTTCGTCGTGCCGACCGACAGCCCCGGGTTCTCGGCGCCGGAGATCAGGCACAAGTGGTCGCTGCGCGCCTCGGTCACCAGCGAACTGGTCATGGACGGGGTGCGTCTGCCCG
This sequence comes from Streptomyces sp. NPDC005899, assembly GCF_040629645.1. Lineage (NCBI taxonomy): Bacteria > Bacillati > Actinomycetota > Actinomycetes > Kitasatosporales > Streptomycetaceae > Streptomyces > Streptomyces sp. NPDC005899. The sequence continues at coordinate 3,822 of NZ_JBEXWB010000367.1, forward strand.
CCGACGCCGTCCTGCCCGGAGCGACCGGGCTGCGCGGCCCGCTGAGCTGTCTCGGCCACGCCCGGTACGGCATCGTCTGGGGGGCCATGGGCGCGGCGCGCGCCAGCTTCGAGGCGGCCGTGGACTACGCGCGGACCCGCGAGCAGTTCGGCAGGCCGATCGGAGGGTTCCAGCTCACCCAGGCCAAACTGGCGGACATGGCGCTGGAACTCCACAAGGGCATCCTGCTCGCCCACCATCTGGGCCGCCGGATGGACGCCGGCCGGCTCCGCCCGGAGCAGGTCAGTTTCGGAAAGCTCAACAACGTGCGGGAGGCGATCGAGATCTGCCGCACCTCGCGCACGATCCTCGGCGCCAACGGGATCTCGCTGGAGTACCCGGTGATGCGGCACGCGACGAATCTGGAGTCGGTGCTCACCTACGAGGGAACCGTGGAGATGCACCAGCTGGTGCTGGGCAAGGCGCTCACCGGCCTGGACGCCTTCCGCTAGTGCCGGGAGGCGTTCGGGTGGGCGCCCCGCTCAGCTCTGGTTGAAGAAACCGTCGGCCGGCCGGCCGGCGGCTTCGCCGTTCACCACCTGGGTGTGGGCGGGGGTCAGGAGGAAGACCCGGGTCGCCACGCGCTCGATCGAGCCGCGCAGGCCGAACGTCAGTCCCGCGGCGAAGTCCACGACGCGCTTGGCGTCGGTGGGGTCCATGGCCGTGAGGTTGACGATCACGGGCACCCCGTCCCGGAAGAGCTCGCCGATGCCCCGCGCGTCCCGGAAGCTGTCCGGGGTGACGGTCGCGATCCGGCGGCCCGTGTCCTCGGCCTTCTCGGACACCACCTGAACGCGGGGGTCGGTCACCCAGGGCTGGTTCGTACCCGTTTCGGCCTCCTCGGAGTACTCGTCGTCGTAGTACCGCTCGTCGTTGTCCTCCACGAGGCCCAGCCAGGCACTCGCCTTGCGCACCGATCCCATGGACGCCTCCTCTCACCGCGGTTCGTTGGTGTTCCGCATCTCTTTCCTATCCCTATGGTCGTCCATGATGCGGATGCTGCGCCAAGGGGATAGTCGGCGCGCAGGCGATTCGTGACGCGACTGGTGCAGATCATGTGGCGATTCGTCAGGCTTTCAGCCCTATGGGATGGGTTGCGGGAGGAAAATATGATGCACCCGCCCGTACGGGTGAGCTGGCGGACGTACGGGTGAACGATGGCTCGATACGATGCCTGCCGCGCGCCCGCACCGGCGCGGCGTGTCACATGAGCGGCTACCGGGGGATCGTCGTGTTCGGAATCGTCAGGCCCTGCACCCATCGGCTGTCCGATGGGCTCAAGACGCAATGGATGGCCCATCTCTGCGGGCTCTGCCTCGCCCTGAGGGCTGATCACGGGCAGTTCGCCCGGATCGTCACGAACTACGACGGGCTGATCGTCTCGGTGCTGACGGAAGCTCAGGCCGAGCGGAGCACCGCGCAGCGACGCACCGCGGGCCCCTGCCCGCTCCGCTCGATGCGGACGGCACCGGTGGCGCGGGGCGAGGGGGCCCGGCTCGCCGCCGCGGTGTCCCTCGTGCTGGCCTCGGCGAAGGTCCGCGACCACGTGGCCGACCGGGACGGGCTGTTGAAGCGCCGTCCGGTCGCCGCCGCGGCACGGCGGGTCGCCGCCGGCTGGGACAGGGCGGGCGCTCGTACCGGCGCGCAGCTGGGCTTCGACACGGGCGTCCTGGTCGACGCCGTCGACCGGCAGACCGGGATCGAGTCCCTCGCGGGCCCCGGCACCTCCCTGCTGACGGTCACCGAGCCCACCGAGACGGCGACGGCCGCGGCCTTCGCGCACACCGCCGTCCTCGCGGGCAGGCCGCGGAACGCGGAGCCGCTCGCCGAGGCCGGGCGCCTCTTCGGGCGGCTCGCCCACCTGCTGGACGCCGTGGAGGACAGGGCGGCTGACGCGGCGTCGGGAGCCTGGAACCCCCTCACGGCGACCGGCACCCCGCTCGCCGAGGCCCGGCGGCTGTGCGACGACGCGCTGCACGGCGTCCGCCTGGCGTTGCGGGACGCGGAGTTCACCGACGGGAAGCTCGCGCACGTCCTGCTGGTGCACGAGCTCCGCCGCTCCGTGGACCGGGCCTTCGGCACCGCCTCCTGCTCGCACGCGCAGGGCACGCAGCCGTCGGGGGCCTACGGACCGCAGCCGGGCAACCCGTACGCGCCGACGCCGGGCGGCCCCTACGGCCCGCCCGGCCCGCC
>NZ_JBEXWB010000368.1:0-6036 GCF_040629645.1 Streptomyces sp. NPDC005899
CCGGCGCCCGCACGGGGAGTCCGTGCCGCCGGCCGCCGACGCGTCGCCCCCCGTCAATTGCCTCGACATCGAGCACGGTGATCGGGGATGCTTCGCGCGATGACAAGAATCGATGACACGCCGCCTGCGTGGGACGAGCGCACCCAGCTCACCACGTTTCTCGACTACGCACGTGACACCGCCCGCCGCAAGTGCGAGGGCCTCACAGCGGAGCAAGCCCGCGAGGCGCTCCTGCCGGGTTCACCGCTGATGACCATCAACGGAGTGATCAATCACCTCCGCTGGGTCGAGTACTACTGGTTCCGCGTGGTTCTCCTGGGTGAGGAAGACGAGGGCCCTTGGACAGATGAGGACCCCGACCGGGAGATGCGCGTCGCAGTCGATTTCCCGCTCACGCAGTTGCTCGACGCCTACGCGGAGCAGAGCGTCCGCCACCGCGAACTGGTGGCGGGCACAGACCTGGACACGAGGGCCCAGCGGGCCGTGCGCGGCGGTCTCCGTGTCGATCTGCGTTGGATCCTCCTCCACCTCGTCGAGGAGACGGCCCGCCACAACGGCCACCTGGACATCCTGCGCGAGATGCTCGACGGTACGACCGGCGACTGAGGCCTTTCTTTCGTTCGGATCCAGGTGAGGGCGGGACGGGTGGGTGCTTTCGAGGTAGGGATATGCGGCGATGCCGCCTGGAGCCCTTCTGTTGAGGACGGTCTGCGGCATCTGCTCAATGAGTGGGACCCGCTCGGTGTCGCCGACGAGACCCAGCGAGCACGACTGCCTGCTCACCCCCATGCTCGGGAGGCTTCGTGGCGGTGCAGGCGAGACGGAGGTCGGTGCGTTCCTGCGGCACGATGAGGAGGAGCACTTCGGTCTCGATCCTCCTGGCGCGCGACCGGGAATGATGGCCTCCCGAGCGACCGCCTGGTGGACGGTCGCTGGACAGGCCGATGGCGACAGCGTGTGACTACCTTGTCCGCTTGTTTGCGCGTTGGCCCAAATGTGTCGTTGACCGACGCGCAATGGGCGCGGACCGAGCCGTTGGCCACCGTCCGCGGGCCGCGGGCCCTCGTGAGCACCTGAGCCGGCGTGGCATTCGGGAGGCGATCCCCGTTCCGCCCGATCAATGTCACCATCGGTTGGTGCGGCGCGGTAGTCGGGGCGGCAGACCACCCGAGTTCCATCATGAGGCGTACGCGCGGCGCGATACGGTCGGACGGTACAGCAACCGCTCGAAGCAGCGGCAGGGCATCGCCGCCCTGGGAACGCGTGGAGGACCATCCGGGTCCTGACCGAGGAAGCGTCGTCCCGAACACACCACGCAGGCTGATCGGTGAGGCCATGTTCAGTCGTGCGCGGTCTCCCGCACGTCGACGGCTTCGTGGCCCTCGCGGCGTATCCGTTCGGTCCCCCAGACGCCGAGCGGTCCGAGCGCGTGGTTGAGCGTGCGCCCGTGCTCGGTCAGGGAGTACTCCACCCGCGGTGGCACCTCGGCGTGGACCTTCCTGTGCACGAGCCCGTCCGTCTCCATCTCACGCAGGTGCTGCGTCAGCATCTTCTCGCTCACTCCCGTCAGGCCGCGCCGGAGTTCGCTGAAGCGGCGCACACGGTGCGCATCGAGTTCCCAGAGGATCAGCCCCTTCCACTTGCCGCTCACCACGTCCAGTGCGGCGTCGATGCCGCAGATGTACGGCCCGCGTCTCGGTTCCTTCGCCATGGGTCGCCCCTTACCAATAGGTGAGTACCGCAGTAATTAGTGGGTACTTCCGAGAGTAGCGACGCCCTCGGACCATGGAGGGGTGATCGAACAACAGAACCTGCCCACCCGTCAGAAATCCCCTGTCACCGTGATCGGCCTCGGTCCGATGGGCCAGGCGATGACACGCACACTTCTCGGCGCCGGCCACCCGGTCACGGTCTGGAACCGCACCGTCGGCCGGGCCGAAGGCGTCGTCGCCGACGGGGCCGTGCTCGCGGCGACCCCCGGCGAGGCGGTGGAAGCGAGCGATCTCGTGGTCCTCAGCCTCACCGACTACCAGGCCATGTACGACGTCCTCGACGGCGCCACCTCCTCACTTGCCGGCCGGACGGTGGTCAACCTGAGCTCGGACACTCCCGACCGCACACGCGAGGCGGGAGCCTGGGCGGAGGGCCACCGGGCCGACTTCCTCGCCGGAGGTGCCATGGTCCCCGCGCCGATGATCGGCACGGAGGCGGCGTACGTCTACTACAGCGGCGGGCACGAGGTGATGGAACGTCACCTGGCGACTTTGGCGGAGCTCGGCACACCGAGGTTTCTGGGTGAGGACCCGGGTCTCGCCCAGATGATGTACCAGGCCCAACTCGCCCTCTTCCTGACCACCCTGTCCGGGCTGATGCACGCCACGGCGATGCTGGGCGCCGCAGGGGTCCCGGCGCGGGAAGCGCTGCCCGAGCTGCTCTCCGCCGCCGACTCGATCGGGGACATCATGAGGGCGGGTGAGGAGAGCCCCGGAGCCGCGCTCGATGCCGGCGAGCATCCCGGGGACCTCAGCACCGTCACCATGATGGGGGCCACATCCGACCACATCGTCGAGACCAGCACGTCCCTCGACCTCGATCTCGCGCTTCCCCTGGCCGTGCAGGCCCACTACCGGCGCGCGATCAGGAACGGGCACGGCGGCGACAACTGGACCCGGATCATCGACAGCATCCGGCGGCCGGACCGACCCGCTACCCGGGAGGAACGGTCATGAGCACGCTGGTGCTGAGGCGGACGCCCTCCAGGGACGGACGTGGCGGCCACACTCCGCGCGCAGCTGTCCCGACGCGGATGGAGTGAGCACCGACGACGGGCCCAGAAGCTGTCGGAGGCCGAGGGGTGCGGCGCTCCGGTCGTCCCGCCCGGGAGACGCCGGACGGGACCGGTGCGTGGCACCGGCGGCCCCAACACGTGGCCGTCTGCGAAGCCGGCTCGCGGTGCGGTCGCCATGGGGTGTCAGGTCGACCACACCACCCTGCCGTTGTGTACCACGACGATCTTGGCGTCGGCTCGCAGGACCAGGCGGGCGCCCGCGTAGTCGTGTGTCTTGGAGGCCCAGATCGGGCGGTCGTCACCGTTGTGGATGACGAGGTTGCCGTCGGGCTGGAAGATCGCCCGGTGGTTCGGGCCGAAGGTCATGGACGCCCAGATGGGCTTGCCCAGTTCGTTGAGGACGACGAGGTTCCCGTCGGGCTGCATGACCATACGGATGCGGTTGGTGGTCCACGCCTGGTTGACCTCGATGGTGCTGGGCGCGGTGACGGTCGTCGAGGTCCAGTTCCGCTTCGGGGCCGCTTTGGGCGCGGGTGTGGCCGACGGCTCGGGCTTCTTCTTCGCGGCCGGGCTGCTCGTCTTCGCTGCCGGTGCCGGTGCCGGTGCGGGCACGGCCGGCTGGACCACGGTGGCCTTCGGGGCACTGATCTTCTTCGGCTTCTTCTTGCTCGGGGAGGCGCTGGGCTTCACGGTGACGTAGTCGTCGAGTGCCGCGGGGGCCGAGGCGGGATCGAGGACGGTGTCGGCCCCCTCGGCCGACGGCCTTCCGGCGCCACTGTCCCGTCCGTCGTCGTTCGCCGTGCCGACGAGCAGCAGGGGTATGGCGATCAACGCGGCACCGACGACGGCGGCGGCCGCCAGGACCGGTGTGCGCGGGCGCCCGCCGTCGACGCCGGTACCGGTCCGGGTGCCCGGCGACGTCCCCACGGACGTCACCAGGCCGATGCCCGCCGCGGGGGCCTCGGGCGTCTCAGCGGTCGTGGCGGCCGGGGGTGCGGCCGCGGCGGTTTCTCCGGCGGCTGCGGGTGTGACGCCGGTCCGCCCGGCCGGGGTGGCGTCGGGCTCCCCTGCCGGAGGTGTGGTGGCGGGCCTTGCGGCGGCCGGAGGTGCGGTGGTGGCCTGACCGGCCGAAGGTGCGGTGGCGTCGGGTCCCCCGGCTGGGGGAGCGGCGGCGGTCTCCTCGGCCCGGGTGGCTCCGGGCTCCGTCCCCGAGGCGGCGGCCGGGCTCGGTGCCTCCTCCGGAGCGGCGGCCGGGCTCGGTGCCTCGGTATTCCGTGCGCCGGGGGCGGCCGCCGCCGGGTTCTCGCCGCGGGCGGGGTGCTGAGGGGACATGGGTTACTCCTCCACGATGGCGGATCTGTCGGTGGGCAACGGCCGGGCCGCGCACCCGCCGCGGAGCACACGGGAGCTCGCGGAGCACACGGGAGGTGACGGGTGCCGAGTGGGAGTGGGGCGGTCGGAGCCCGCTCCCGTCCTGGCACTCCGCCCCGCCCCGCGTGCCTGACCCGCGTGGCGGAGGCCGATCCCGCGCCCGCCCGTGCCGCGCGGTGTCTCCGACGGCCCCGGGACCTCCTGGCGGAGGCGCTGTGTGCCGCAGGGGCCGACGGCGTACCCAACGTAACCCGTGGTGTGACCGGTGACCGCGTCCTCGCTCCGATCACCGCTGTCACTTTGTCCCTCCACGCCTCACTGCTCCCGGAAAGTTCTCCGTCCGGGCGGCAAACGGGCACGTGGGAGAGCGATACGGGCCTTCCGTGCGGCCCAACGGGTGGGGCACATGTGACATCCTGTCGGCATCCCGATCCGATCGGTTCCGGGTGCGCGCGTTGTCCGGCACCCGAGCGTTCGTCACGTTCCAAGAGTTCAGGTGGAGATGCGGCCCGCAGCACGGCAAGAGGGCGACGAGGAGGCCCCGTTCGCCCTTTCCCCCAGCTCCGGAGCGAGCACCGGTCCCGATGCGCTCGTCACCGCCGGCACCCCGGCGACCGGCACCCCGGAGATACCCGAGGCCGTGCGGGCCGCCGCCCGTGACGCCCCCGGGCACTGGATCGGCGTGGTGGACCCGGAGTGGGCCGGGGAGCGCACACCCCCGGAGTGGGCGGTGCTGGGTGAGTGGCAGTCGGACGACGGCGGAGACGTGGGGGACTACCGCGTGAACCCCGCCTACCGGCCCTCGGCGCGGGTACTCGGCTGGCCCGAGCCGACCGACCCGGTGGACGCGGCGGCCCAGCGAGCCGCCACCGGCTACGGCACGGTGGAAGCGGCACTCGCGGCACTGGCGGAGGCGGACGTCACCGTGGTGCGTGGGCCGGACGGCGGGCCGCTCACGGCCGCCGGCCGGGACGGGGCCCCGGTCATCCTGCTGTTCACCTCACCGGCACACGAGTTCATGTCCACGGCACTTCACCATGACACCCTGCCGGCACGGGACCTGGCCCGCACGGTGGAAGGTTCCGGCACCATGCTGATGGTCAACGCCGCGGCCGCCGCCCCCTTGTTCGTACCGGCGGACGGCCTCCTCGATCCCACACGCGCCGAGGGCGGGCCGGCGGCGGCCGCCACCTCGGGAGGGGAGCAGGCCGCGGCGGGCCGCCCGGGCGCTCCGGACCCGGAGTTGACCGGCGACGCGGTCGAACCTCGGCCCCACACCACAGGGAGGACCCCGTGACTCGTTCGTCCCAGCAGCCCCCCGCGTCCTCGCGGACACGCGTGGAGTCCACCACCGGGGGTGAGGCGACCGCACCCGCCGCCGCCCCTGCCGGGCCCACCTCCGGGCCGGCGGAGACGCCGACCCGGGCGGTGGCGGAAGAGGGAGGCACCGGAACAGGTCCGCGCGGGAACGAGGTGCCCGAGGCCGGGCGGAAGCCCGCAGCGGACCCCGCAGCCGGCGCCGCCGAGCCGACGGCCGGAGCGGCCTCCGGGGCCGGGCCGGTGGTCGCCGAAGGCACCGCCGCCACGCCCGGCGTTGTCCCCGAGGCCACAGCGGTGGCGCCCGGTGCGGCCTCGGGCACCACTGCCACGGCACCCGGTGCCGGCCCTGGACCCACCGCCGCCGTGCCCGGAGCGGACTCCGGTCCCTCGGCCGCCGCGCCCGGTTCCGACCCCGATACGGCTGCCGCCGCCCAGAGCCGGCTGCCCGCGTTCGTAAGGACGATGACCACGACCGCCATCGACCGGCCGCGGCAGCAGGCCGGGCCGGTGGGCCGGCCGGGCAAGGCGGTGCTGGCAGGGGCGGCGGTCGCGGGCGC
>NZ_JBEXWB010000369.1:0-6029 GCF_040629645.1 Streptomyces sp. NPDC005899
GCGACTACCTGCCCGAGGAACTCCTGCGGATCGCGGATCTGGCCGCTGGGTGAGGAGCTGATCTCCCGGCACGGGGCCCCGGTCCGACACCGCGACTGGCAGCGACGAGCACAACACTGTCCACTGGTCATCAGCAAGTTCCCCTTGCCCCCCAACCGAGATCATCGCGGTGCGGGGGAGCGACAGTAGGGTGCGTCCCACAATCAATCGTCTCAAGCGCCACCGCGCGGTTGCCACGAGATACGACAAGCTCGCCGTCCGCTACGAGGCGGCTGGGCTGGTCACAGCCATCGACGAGTGCCTGTGACCAGCACAACATACCCGACTGCCGACTGCCGCAGGATAGTCCGCATGAAGCTGCACTTGGCCGTTGAGCAGGGACAAAATTCCATGACGAGCGTGATCACAGCAGGACAGCGCGGGGACTTACCGCAGTTCGGACCCTTGCCGGCAGCGGTCTGCGTGCTTCGCACTGGACCGGGCCGGCCACGTGTCCGTCCCGATCGAGTGCGTGCTGACAAGGCGTATGCCACCCGAAGGAACCGTGCCTATCTGCGCCGCCGCGGGATCCGCTGCACCATCCCGGACAAGCCCGACCAGGCGCGCAACCGCCGAAAGCTCGGATCTCGCGGCGGCCGGCCGCCGCTATTCGACCCGGCCGACTACCGCCAGCTCCACGCGGTCGAGTGCGGGATCAATCGACTCGAGAGACACCGCGCCGCCGCGATGCGATATGACAAGCTTGCCGTCCGCTATGAGGCGACCGTGCTGGTCGCGGCCATCAATGCATGGTTGACCTGCACGGTGGCGGGGAGCTCGCGAGGGTGAGCCGAACTCAGGGTTGATGACACATCACTCGATAGCGAGGGGGCCGATGCCAAGGTCCTGACGCACGAGGTGACGCATCTGCGCCATGGCCTTGCGTCGTCGCTCTATGAGGGGCGCCTCATCGGCGGAGCCCACAGTCACTCCACGGGCATAGGTGTCGCGGATCGCGCGCAGGCAGTGGAACGCCTCGTTCCCCGCCTCCACGACCTGCGGGGGCCCACGAGCCGAAGGCGTTCGCTCGCCGTGTAGATGCCGGTGCCGCGCACAGCTTCCCGCACTGTCGCGTCGCGTGCCGACTCGGACATGTGGTCGCCCAAGGCAACGGCCCGTATCTCCTCACCCGCGGCTTTGAGGGCGGAAACATACCCCGTGTAGACCTCGCGCCGTACTTCCAGAGCATGCCTGGTTCCCTCGCGCCGCCCACCGGTTGCGGTCGGCGATCAGAGTGGCTGCGATGCCGATGACGGCACCGGTCAGTGTGGAGAGCAGGGGCGTCCAGTCCATGTGTCGCAGCTTGTCGGAACCGGTGCGCTGGCACCAGTGATTCCGCTACGCATGGCCGTGACCAACACTGTCGAAACACCCCCTACACCAGCCAGACTCTGCAGGAGCACAAGAACCGGCACACCGTGATTCCCGGGCAGGGCAGGCGCCGGCAGATCCGCTACAGCCCCTGTGCGCCGCGCTTCGTGTGGCTCTGGGACCACAACATGGACGACTGGGTGGAGACGGAGTTCATCCACCAGCGGCTCATCGGCGACGACTGGACCGAGTGGACCTGGGAGCAGGCCACCCTCAACGTACTCGAGGACGGCGGCCGCAAGCAGGAGCAGCGGCACATCGAGCCTGGGCGCCCAGAAGACCGTGCGAGCCGTCCGGACGCCACACTTGCCTGATTGGTCCGTCGGGCTGCTCAACGGGCTTCGGTGCGCGCTCGGACGCTGAGCCGGGTGAGCAGGTCACCGCGTACGGAGTCGTTCATGAAGGCGGCGGCGATGCTGGTGGCGTCCAGAGCGGCTCGGTCACGGGCGGTGAACCCCAGCGCTGCGGTGAGGAGTTGGGCCTCCGCGCTGAGGGGGGAGCGAGTCTGCATGGGATTGTCATCGCCTAGGACGAGAGGGATGCCTGCTGCGAGGAAGCGGGGGGCTGGGTGCTGGTCGATGGAGGGCGTGGCGCCGGTGTATCGGTTGGAGGTGGGGCAGATCTCGACGACCACACCGTTATCGGCGGCCCAGCGCAGGATTGCGGGGTCGTCGGCGATGTGGGTGCCGTGGCCGATGCGGGTGGCTTTCAGGAGCCGGACGGCGTCCTTGGCGTAGTGCCCGGGGCCCGCTTCGGCGGCGTGGCAGGTGATGCCGAGTCCGGCGGAACGGGCGATTGCAAAAGCGCCGGTGTACGGGGCGAGGTCGGGGTGGAGGAGTTCGTCACCGGCGAGGTCGAAGCCGACGACGCCGTCCCCGGCCCGCTTGGCCGCCGCACGGGCGACGTCCTCGTTGACTTCGGGGCTGTGGTGGCGCAGGGCTGCGACGACGAGGTCGGCGGGCATGCCGGTGGCGCGGATGCCGTCGTGCAGCCCGTCGAGGGCGGCAGCGATCACGTCATCGAGGCCAAAACCGTCGTGGGTGTGCGTGGCGGGGCCGAAGCGTATTTCGAGGTAGTCCTGGCCGTCGGCGGCGGCGTCCTCGACGGCTTCGCGGGTGATGCGCGCGAGTGTGTCGCCGGTGCGGAAGAAGGGGTAGGTGCGCGAGACCTTGGCGAGGAAGGCGGTCAGGTCCACCGGCCCGTCGAGCCCGATGGCCTGCTCCCAGCCACCGTTCGGTACGGGAAGGCCGGAGCGGGCGGCGAGCTCGGCCGCGGTGGAGGGCCGCACACGTCCTTCGAGGTGGCTGTGGAGGTTGATCAGCACGGGGCGACTCCTGTCTGTTTCGTACGGGGCCGAGGTGCCCTGCAGGTGGGGGTGGATTGTCCAATGGTGGCCCACCACCTGGTGCGGCCTGTCTGCGGCGGGCACCCACGGCATCGACGGTGCGATCACGGCCAGCCAGGGTGAGTTGGAGGGTGTCGGCACCCACCCGACAATGTCACGTCGACGGTTGCACTGGAAGCGCTGTTTCGATGGCGGTCGTAGTATGGGATGAGTGCATCCGCTGTCCCGTCTGCGTGCACGGTCGGTGACCTGCGCCGTATCCCGCAGGCGGGACAATCTGCCTCAGGCAGCGCCATGACCGCTCCCTCGGCGGGCTCGAACACCTCGCCTGGACACCGGCCCGGCCTGCCACCAGAACCTGGCCGCACCCCTCAGCCCGGTGGGGTGCCGGGCCGGCATCCGCGCCCCCGTAGCGGACCGATCATTACGCCGAACTCACTGGCCGTGCACGCGGACAGGAGCGCCCTGGCCCCACTCACGGATGTACGAACTCCCCTCTGGCGGGTGCGGCTTTCTGTCGGCGGTAAAACGAGCGGTCGCTTCCTACTGCCGAAGCGCGACGGAGCAGCGCCTATAGGCCACAGGCATGGCAGAACTTCGAGGCGGCCCACAGCTGGAACGGTACTCAAAGGAGAAGGCGATACGCTTCGTGTGTGTCCCAGACCTACACCCGTGAAGCCCAACTGAACCGCTTGTGGGGGGCCGCTTGCGCCTTCACCGGCATCTTTCTGCTTTTGTGGGGGCTCTCCTGGGTGAATGCAGAGGTGCTCCACGAGGATCTGCCGAATCACTGCGCGGACCTGCGCACGGCTCGCTTCCCCGTTGAAGCGTCGTGCGTGCATCAGGACGGCACCGTGGAGGGAGCGAATGCTCTGCTCTTCACAGGAGCCTTCTTCGGTGCGATGACGGCCGGAACACTGTGCCTGGGAGCAGCGTTCCTGACGGAGGTGCGCCGCCGGAAGTAGCGTCACGCACGCGATGCCGTCCCGTGCGGCAGCCGGAATGGGGCCCGACCTGGGGCAAGCAGGGCCAGTTACCGAGGCCGGCGACTGCGGGATGGGTTCTACGTCAGCAAAGCCGGTGCGTCAGATGCCACTGACGGGCACAGTCCGCACCGTTGGGTGGCTGGGGCGCCGGGTTCGCCCTGGCTTAGTCGGTGGGTGTCTCCCCGGTTGGCCACCAGCATCTTCAGCCTCTCGCGGCCTGTAACTGCACGAGAGCCGTGCGTCGCACCCGGCACGTTCGGTGGTATCGGGGTGGGACAAGAGGGTAGGTGTGTGCTCCCCCGACGTGTACTTCTCGGGGGCCAGCACGCATGCCGCGTGTGAACACAATGCTGAGGAGGCCCAGGTGTTCGAGGGATTCAAGACGGCACAGATCGATGTCGGCGAGGCTTCGGCGTTCGTCCGCTACAGCGGTGACGGGCCGCCGGTGGTGCTCATGCACGGTTACCCCCGCACCTCGGCCACATGGCACCGCGTGGCTCCGCTTCTCGTGCAGGCGGGCTATACCGTGGTGTGTCCAGATCTCAGGGGTTACGGGCGCTCCCGTGGGCCGCGTTTCACCGCAGATCATGCGGGCTACTCCAAACGGGCCGTTGCCGCAGATGTGGTGGCAGTGATGCGCCACCTCGGCCACGACCGGTTCGCACCGGTGGGACATGACCGCGGAGGGGCGGTCGCGCTGCGCCTCACACTCGATCATCCGGAGGCGGTCACGCGGGCGGTCTTCGCCGATGCCCTGCCGGTGACGGAGCACCTTTCGCGGATCACCCCTGAGTTCGCCACCGGGTGGTGGCACTGGTTCTTCTTCGCCCAGCCGGACATTCCCGAGCGGGTCATCAACGCCGATCCCGACAGCTGGTACCACGGGGACCGTGAGGTGATGGGCGCGGAGAACTACGACGAGTGGCGGCAGGCCACCCGTAATCCCGAGGTGGTCCGGGCGATGCTCGAGGACTACCGAGCCGGACTGACCGTCGACCGGCGGCACGAGGAGGCCGACCGTGCTGGCGGCGCGCAGATCAGCTGTCCGGTGCTCATCCTGTGGTCGCTGCAAGACGATTTGGAGGACCTCTACGGTGACCCTCGCGCGATCTGGCGGCGGTGGGCCGGTGACGTCCGCGGGCACGGCATCGACGCCGGCCACCACGTCGCGGAACAAGCACCCGCAGCGCTGGCCTCGGCCATCGCCGACTTCCTCCAGCCCTTCTCCGGCGGCCTGGCGCAGTAGCCCCATGGCGCGGGCCGCCTGCTCCTGTGGGTGAGCCCGCCGCCAGTAAGCGGGACGGAGGACGTTGCGTGCACGCGGCGCAGGCACCCGTAGGCGGGCATCGTGTGCTTGGCGGAGATGGCCCAAGGGCCGGCCGGCCTCCGGCTGTGTGCAGGTGACGGCCCGGCGCGGCCGACTCCGGTTCGGGGCACCGATACCTGCTCCAGGACCCGCTCGAGCTGGGGTCCGTCGCCGTAGTGTCCGGGTGTCAGGACGAAGGCGAGGGGCCGGCATCGTCCCTCGGCGGCAAGGTGGATCTTGGTGGTGAATCCTCCGCGGGAACGTCCCAGGCATTCGCCGATATGACCACATCCTCCAGCCGGGCGACCAGTTTCCGCGCCCCCGCTTCCCCTTCACCTGAACGTCCGAGATCGGAGAACCTCAGCATGCCCCGTCTCCCCCTCACCACCGAGCGCCTCGCCCTCTTCGTTACCCTCCTGGCGACCTTCGGCGAGCTGCATCCTGCCTGTGACCACTGGGTCCAGGGCTCGAAGACGGCCTCGCGGAAGCGGCTGTACGGCAAGGACCTGGTCCACGCCGACGGCTCCCCCGCCACCGAGGACTCCATCCGCCCACCATGACCACCAGCGAGCCGGGCCGTCGTGCGGTGGCTTGCCACGTCGCTTCGTACACCGCCTGCAGCTCGGGGCGACTGCGATGCGTGGCCGCCGTAGCTTTTGGGCGAGGTTCTGGGCGCGACCGGGCGTCCGCGTGCCAAGATCCGTTTGGCGGCGCTGGGTCGCCACGCAATCCTTGGAGTGGACATGTCCGACCGGCAACTCGGCACGGTGAAGTGGTTCAACGATGAGAAGGGGTTCGGCTTCATCACTCCGTCAGGGGGCGGCGACGACCTCTTCGTGCACTTCAAAGCCATCGAGTCCGATGGCTTCAAGTCCCTCAAGGAAGGCCAGACCGTCTCGTTTATCGCTGAGCAAGGGCAAAAGGGCATGCAGGCCGCGCAAGTCCGCCCCGAGTAACCTGCGCTTTGCGTTCTGATGGCCGC
>NZ_JBEXWB010000370.1:0-6016 GCF_040629645.1 Streptomyces sp. NPDC005899
GAGCCGGCGCCCGTCCGGGCGGCGGGTCCTAGGGGTGCTCGCCCGGGCCCTCGGTGTTCGGGGCGAGACGGGTCGGCGAGAGCGCGGTGTCCTCCTCCCCCGGTTCGAGCAGTGTGGCGGCGGCGCCGACGATCAGCGGGTCCGGCCTGCCGACCGCCGCGGTGTCCTTCGCCGTGTAGTCGATCCGGGCCAGCAGGCTGCGCATCGCCTCCAGGCGCGCGCGGCGCTTGTCGTTGCTCTTCACGACGGTCCACGGGGCGTGCGCGGTGTCGGTGGCCCGGAACATGTCGATCTTCGCGGTGGTGTAGGCGTCCCAGCGGTCGAGGGAGTCGATGTCCGTGGGCGAGAGCTTCCACTGGCGTACCGGGTCGACCTGGCGGATGGCGAAGCGGGTGCGCTGCTCGGCCCGGGAGACGGAGAACCAGAACTTCACGAGGATGATGCCGTCGTCGACGAGCATCTGCTCGAAGACGGGGGCCTGGCGGAGGAAGAGTTCGTACTCGGGCGGTGTGCAGAAGCCCATGACGCGCTCGACACCGGCCCGGTTGTACCAGGAACGGTCGAAGAAGACGAGCTCTCCCGGCCCCGGCAGGTGGCTGACGTAACGCTGGAAGTACCACTGGCCCCGCTCGCGGTCCGTGGGCTTGTCCAGGGCCACGATGCGGGCGCCGCGCGGATTCAGGCGTTCGGTGAAGCGCTGGATGGTGCCACCCTTGCCCGCCGCGTCCCGTCCCTCGCACACGACGACGACCCGCGCGCCCGTCTCCTTCGTCCAGCGCTGCAGCTTGAGCATCTCGATCTGGAGTATGCGCTTGACCCGTTCGTACTCGTTCCGGCGGACCTTGCGGTCGTACGGGTAGTTCTCACGCCAGGTCTTGATGGGCCGGCCCGCCTCGTCGAGCAGGATCGGCTGCTCCGGCCTGCTCGTGTCGACGGTCAGGCCGTCCAGCAGTTGCTTTCCCAGTTGATCGCGGTCCACGAAACGGAGCCTTTCACTCGTTCGCCTGATTCGCCACCGGGTGGCGGCAGTCTCCGCCTGCCCCGGAGCAGCCCCGCGACGCCCCGGTCCGGCCGGTGTCCTGGGACCGGGATGGCCGACAAGGCGCTGTTGACCGTCCCGGCGGACGCGCCGGATGCTCGGTGTCCGCCGAGAAGCAGGGAGGCCGGACGATGACGGTCACGACCCAGCAGACGCCTGTTCCCTACCCCTTCAACGAACCGGCCGGGCTGGGGTTGGCGGACGCCTACCAGGAGGCGCTGGACCGGCCCGGACTGATGCGCGTGCGCATGACGTACGGGGAACCGGCGTGGCTGGCCACCCGGTACGCCGACGCCCGCCTGGTCCTCGGTGACCGGCGCTTCAGCCGGGCCGAGGCCCTGCGCCACGACGAGCCGCGGCAGTCGGAGGGGCAGCGGGACAGCGGCATCCTGAGCATGGATCCCCCCGGGCACACCCGCCTGCGCACCCTGGTGGCGAAGGCGTTCACCGTGCACCAGGTGGAGAAGTTGCGGCCGGCGGTGCGGGAACTCGCCCACGGGCTGCTCGACGGTATGGAGGCCGCGGGGCCACCCGCCGACCTCGTGGAGCACTACGCGCTGCCGATCCCGGTCGCGGTGATCTGCCGCATGCTCGGCGTGCCGGAGGAGGACAGGCCGGCGTTCCGGGTCTGGAGCGACGCCGCCCTGTCGACGAGCTCGCTCACCGCCGAGGAGTTCCTGCGCAGCCGTGAGGAGCTGCGCGCCTACATGGGAGGGCTGATCGAGGAACACCGGCGGCGCCCTCGGGAGGATCTGATGTCCGGGCTGATCGAGGCCCGCGACACCGGTGACCGGCTGGGCGAACAGGAGCTGGTGGACCTCTGCGTCGGCATCCTCGTCGCGGGCCACGAGACCACCGCCACCCAGATCCCCAACTTCGTGCACGTCCTGCTCGACCACCCCGACCAGCTGGAGCTGCTGCGCAGCCGACCCGAACTGATCCGCGGAGCGGTCGAGGAACTGCTCCGGTTCGTCCCGCTGGGCAGCGGCGCGAGCTTCCCCCGGTACGCGACGGAGGACGTGGAGGTCGGTGGCACGCTCGTCCGGGCCGGTGAGCCCGTGCTCGTCGCGGTGGGCGCCGCCAACCGCGACGCGCTGAAGTTCGACGGAGCCGGCCGGCTGGACGTGACCAGGAGCGGAGTGCAGCACCTCGGCTTCGGGCACGGGGTCCACCACTGCCTCGGCGCCCCGCTGGCCAGGCTGGAACTGCAGGAGGCGCTCCAGGCCCTGCTCGTCCGCCTCCCGGGCCTGCGCCTGGCGGGAGACGTGGCGTGGAAGGACCGGATGCTCGTGCGGGGTCCCCGCGAGATGCCGGTGGGGTGGTGACGGCCGTGACGTGGACGACGGAGGTCGACCGCGGGCTCTGCATGGGGTCGGGCATGTGCGGTGGCATCGCTCCCGAGTTGTACCGGCTGGACGAGACCGATCGGGCGGAGCCCGTCCACCACCGGATCCCCCGGGACGAACGCGCCCTGGACGCCGCCGACTCCTGTCCCGCCTCGGCGATCCTGGTGAGGGAGGGCGAGCGGCTGATCGGGCCGCGCCCCTGACGAGGCGGCGCCGCGGGTGGTGACGGCCCCGGCGAGACGAAAATCCCCGGTCCGCGATTGCGGGCCGGGGATTTCCTCGCGTATGTTTGTTGTTTCTGTGCACATACAGAAAAAGCCCCCAATGGGGGCCGACTGAATTCACCATATCGGGCAGGGAGCCAATTTGTCAACCCGCGACAACGCCGAACTGCAGGCGGAACAGGAATTCGTCCAGCGGGTCCACGACCGTGTCGACGTACTGCGCACAGCGGCCGCGCACCGTGTCCAGGAGGCGTTGACGCCGGTCGGGACCGGTCTCCAGGCGCGCCTGGAACGCGATGTCCTCGTCGCCGAGCGTTCGCACCTGCTGGCAGCGCTCGACGCGGTCGACGGCTCGCTGTGTTTCGGCCGTATCGACCTCTCCGACGGCACCGCGCACCATATCGGCCGGATCGGAATTCGCGCGGACGACGCCGATCACACCCCGCTCCTGATCGACTGGCGGGCACCGGTCGCCCGCCCCTTCTATCTCGCGACCGGCCACACGCCCATGGGGCTGCGCCGGCGTCGGCACATCGCCACCGAGGGCACTCGGGTGACCGAGCTGCACGACGAGATCCTCGACATCGGGGACGACGAGCGCACCGGCTTCGAGGACCCTTCCGCGGACGCCGTGCTGCTCGCCGCTCTCGGTGCCGCCCGCACCGGCCGCATGGGCGACATCGTGCGGACCATCCAGGCGGAGCAGGACCGCATCATCCGCGCCCCGCACCGGGGCGTCCTCGTCGTCGAGGGCGGCCCGGGTACCGGCAAGACGGCGGTCGCGCTGCACCGGGCGGCCTTCCTGCTCTACGAGCACCGCGAGTTGCTGGCCAAGCGCGCCGTCCTGATCGTCGGCCCCAACCCGGCCTTCCTCCGCTACATCGGCGAGGTGCTGCCGGCGCTCGGGGAGACCGGCGTGATGCTGGCGACGCAGGCCGAGCTCTTCCCCGGGGTCGACGCGCGGGGGACCGACACCCCGCGCGCCGCCGCCGTCAAGGGCGGCGAGGACATGGCGGAGGCCCTCGAGCTCGCCGTGCGCGACCGGCAGCGGCTGCCCGAACCCGGTGACCCGGTGGTCATCCCCCACGACGACGGGGAGCTCGTGCTGGACTGGGAGATCGCCTACGAGGCACGGCAGGCGGCCCGTGACACCCGGTTGCCGCACAATCTCGCCCGCCCGTACTTCGCCTTCCACATCATCGACGCCCTGACCGCCCAGCTCGCCGAGCGCATCGGCGCGGACCCGTACGGAGGCCCCAACTTCCTCGGCCCCGACGACATCGCCCAGCTCGGCAAGGCCGTCGCCGCGAGCCAGGAGGTGCATGCCGCCGTCGCGGACCTGTGGCCCGTGCTCACCCCGCAGCAGTTCCTCGCCGACTACCTCTCCGCCCCCGTCCACGTACCGGCCGAGGACGCCGAGGCGATCCGGCGGGCCCCGGACGACGTGCGGTGGACCCCTGCCGACGTCCCCCTGCTCGACGAGGCGGCCGAACTGCTCGGTGTCGACGACAGCGCCGAGCGGGCCGCCGCCGAGGCCGAGCGCCAGGAACGGATCGCCTACGCACAGGGGGTGCTGGAGCTGTCGCGGGGCTCGCGGACGTACGAGTTCGAGGACGAGGAGTCGGAGGTCCTCTCCGCCCACGACATCGTCGACGCCGACCGGATGGCGGAGCGGCACGAGGAGGCCGATCACCGCAGCGCGGCCGAGCGGGCGGCCGCCGACCGGACGTGGGCCTTCGGGCACATCATCGTGGACGAGGCGCAGGAGTTGTCGCCGATGGCCTGGCGACTGCTGATGCGGCGCGTCCCGACCCGCTCGCTGACCCTGGTCGGCGACCCGGCGCAGACCTCCCAGGAGGCCGGGGTCGGCTCGTGGGAGCGCATTCTGCAGCCGTACGTCGGTGACCGCTTCGAGCACGTCAGGCTCGCGGTCAACTACCGGACACCGGCCGAGGTCATGGAGCTGGCCGCCAGGGTCGTGCGGGCCGAGGACCCCTCCTTCGAGCCGCCCGGCTCGGTGCGGTCCACCGGCGAGGTGCCCTGGACGCGGGACGCGGGCGAGGACCTGGCGGGCGCGGTCGCGCGTGCCGTCGGCGAGCTGACTCCCGAGGAGGGACGGCTCGCGGTGATCGCGCTGCGGGAGCTGCACGAGGAGATCGCCGCCCCGCTCCCGGGCGTCACGGCGGGCGCCGCGCCCGACCTCACCCTCCCGGTGGTGCTGCTCGACCCGCGGGAGGCCAAAGGGCTGGAGTTCGACCACGTGCTGGTGGTGGAACCGGCCCGGTACGGGACCAGCGACCTGTACGTGGCCCTGACCCGTGCCACGCAACGCCTCGGCATCGTCCACCGGGAGCCGCTGCCCGCGGCGCTGCGCTGACGGCGCCCGGGGGACGGCCGGACCACCGCCCGCTCCTCCGGCCCCTGACGGGGCGGGGTCAGGGCGGGGGCGTGGGCCGGACGGCGAGGACGGCGATGTCGTCGGCGCTGTCGGCCCCCAGCCGGATCAGCAGTTCGTCGCAGAACACGTCGAGGGGTTCGCCCGCCAGGTCGGCGGCGTGCCGGCGCAGTACGTCCAGACCCTGGTCGAGGGTCTCGCCCCGGCGTTCCACGAGGCCGTCGGTGTAGAGGAGGAGGGTGGAGCGGGCGGGAAGGGGGTCCTCGGCCACGGGACGGGGCAGCTCGGGATCCATGCCCAGCAGCAGGCCCGCGCCCTCCTCCAGGTAGCGGGTGTCCCCGTCCTCGGTGGTCAGCAGCGGGGGCAGGTGCCCGGCGGAGGAGTGGTGCAGTGTCCAGGGGCCCTGCTCGGTGCCCTTCACCAGGGCGTAGACGCAGGTGGCGGTGGCCTCCTGGGAGAGGCTGTGGTTCGCCCGGTCCAGGCGCCGCAGCACCTCCCCCGGTGGCTCCTGGCGGTCCATGGCGATGCCGCGCAGCATGCTGCGCAACTGGCTCATGGTGACGGCCGCGTCGAGGTCGTGCCCGGCGACGTCTCCGATGACCAGTGCCGCTTCCTGGTTGGGGAGGACGAAGCTGTCGTACCAGTCGCCACCGACCTGCGCCGCGGTGGAGGAGGGGGCGTAGCGGGCGGCGAGTTGCAGATACCGCAGGTCCGGCAGCGCGGGCAGCAGGGAGCGCTGGAGGTGTTCGGCGATGGCCCGGGTCTCCTGGAACAGGCGGGCGTTGTCGACTCCGAGGGCGAGGCTGCGGACGAGGTCGTCGACGAACGGCAGGTCCCCCTCGTCGAACGGCGGTTCGCCACCGAGGCGGACCAGGGTCAGGGCGCCGAGGACCTCCCGGCGGGCCCGGAGCGGGGCCACCACGGCGGTGCCGGCCCCGAGGCGCTCGAACAGCTCCCGGTGCCGCAGGTCCAGCCGGCCGACCGCCTGCCCCGGTGCGGGCAGCTCGGTGAG
>NZ_JBEXWB010000371.1:0-5986 GCF_040629645.1 Streptomyces sp. NPDC005899
CGGTTCCGGGGTCGGGCGGGTATCTGGTGGGGGGGGGGACGGTGCGGGCGCACCGTCCCCCACCCCTTTTCGACCGGCCCTCCGGGCGCCCCCTCATCCTCCGCCGGGGCGCGCCCCTGGCTCCACGCAACGGACTGAGGCTAGTATGGTCGGACCATAAAGCCTCAGGAGATCTCATGCGCGTCGGACTCTTCGCCACCTGCCTGGGAGACACCCTGTTCCCCGAGGCGGTGAGATCGACCGCGCTCCTGCTCGCCCGCCTGGGCCACGAGGTCGTGTTCCCGCCGGACCAGACCTGTTGCGGGCAGATGCACGTCAACACCGGCTACCAGCGCGAACCCGTCCCGCTGGTCCGCAACTTCGCGGAACAGTTCGGGGACCCGTCCATCGAGGCGGTCGTCATGCCGTCCGGATCCTGTGCGGGCTCGGTCCGCCACCAGCACGAGATCGTCGCCGAGCGCTACGGCGACGCCTCGCTGCGCGCCGGCGTCGCCACCGTCAAGGCCAAGACGTACGAGCTCTCCGAGCTCCTCGTCGACGTCCTCGGGATCACCGGGGTGGGCGCCTACTTCCCGCACCGCGTCACCTACCACCCCACCTGCCACTCGCTGCGGATGCTCCGGGTCGGCGACAAGCCGCTGCGGCTGCTGCGCGCCGTGGAGGGGATCGACCTCGTCGAGCTTCCCGACGCCGACTCCTGCTGCGGCTTCGGCGGCACCTTCGCCGTCAAGAACGCCGGGACGTCCACCGCCATGCTCCAGGACAAGATGCGGAACGTGTGCGCCACGGAGGCCGACGTCTGCACGGCCGGCGACTCCTCCTGCCTCATGCAGATCGGCGGGGGGCTCTCCCGCATCCGGTCGGGCACGCGCACCCTGCACCTGGCCCAGATCCTCGCATCCACCCGGACCGCGCCGTACACCCTCACGGAGGCCGCCCGATGAGCACCTTCCTCGGCATGCCCGCCCGACCGCCCAGGTCCCCGTACGGTACCGGCAACCTGCGCGGCGACCGCACGTTCCCCGAAGCCGCCCACGACGAGCTGGGCAACGGCCAGTTGCGCCGCAACCTCGGCAGGGCCACCCGTACGATCCGCGGGAAACGCCTGCACGTCACCGGCGAACTGCCCGACTGGGAGGAGCTGCGCGACGCCGGATCGGCCGTCAAGACCGACGCGATGAACCGCCTGCCCGAACTCCTGGAGCAGCTCGAGCGGAAGGTCACCGAGCACGGGGGAACCGTCCACTGGGCGCGCGACGGCGTCGAGGCCAACGAGATCGTCACCCGGCTGATCAAGGCGACCGGCAGCAGCGAGGTCATCAAGGTCAAGTCGATGGCCACCCAGGAGACCGGTCTCAACGAACACCTCGAAGCGGCCGGCATCACCCCCCACGAGACCGACCTGGCCGAGCTCATCGTGCAGCTCGCCCACGACAGGCCCTCGCACATCCTCGTGCCCGCGATCCACCGCAACCGCGACGAGATCCGGCAGATCTTCCTCGACCGGATCCCCGGGGTCGACCCGGACCTCGACAGTGTGCCCGCCCACCTGGCCGCCACCGCCCGCGCCCATCTGCGCGAGAAGTTCATGACGGCCAGGGTGGCGGTCTCCGGAGCCAACTTCGGGATCGCCGAGACCGGCACCCTGTCCGTGGTCGAGTCCGAGGGCAACGGCCGCATGTGCCTGACCCTGCCCGAGACCCTCATCACCGTCATGGGCATCGAGAAGGTCCTGCCCCGCTACCAGGACCTGGAAGTCTTCCTCCAGTTGCTGCCGCGCTCCTCCACCGGGGAGCGGATGAACCCGTACACCTCGATGTGGACCGGCGTGACGCCCGGGGACGGGCCGCAGGACTTCCACCTGGTCCTCCTCGACAACGGGCGCACCGCCGCGCTCGCCGACGCGATCGGCCGCGAGGCGCTCAACTGCATCCGCTGCTCGGCCTGTCTCAACGTCTGCCCCGTCTACGAACGGACCGGCGGCCACGCCTACGGATCCACCTACCCCGGCCCCATCGGCGCGGTGCTCACCCCGCAACTCGCCGGGATGCACGCCGCCGAGGACGACCCCAACAGCTCGCTGCCGTACGCCTCCAGCCTCTGCGGCGCCTGCTTCGACGCATGCCCGGTCAAGATCGACATTCCCTCGATGCTCGTCGAGCTGCGTCACCAGCACACCGAACGCACCGGGACCACGGCCGAGAAGCTCGCCATGAAGGCGGCGGCCACCGTCATGAAGAGGCCCAGGCTCTTCACGGCCGCCCAGAAGGCCGCCGTCCTCGGCAGGGCCGTGGGCGGACGCGACGGCACCATCTCCCACCTGCCGGGACCGCTCGCCGGCTGGAGCGACAGCCGCGACACCGCCGTACCCCCTGAGCAGACGTTCCGCGCGTGGCTGGCGTCCGCCGAGGGTGCCGCCGCCATGCGGGCCGCCGCCGAAGAGGGCACCCGCCAGGCCGACACCCGCCAGGAGGAGCAGTGACCACCAGCGCCCGCGACGTGGTGCTCGGCCGGATCAGGGACGCCCTGACCCTCGCCCCCGCCCGGCCCGCCCCCGTGCCGCGGGCCTACCGCACCGGCCGGACGCTCCCCGACGGCGAACGTCTCGCTCTCCTGACCGACCGGCTCGTCGACTACAAGGCCGAGGTCCACCCCTGCACGTCGGACCGCACGGCCGAAGTGATCGCCGAGGTCCTGCGGAAGCACGGCGCGCGCAGGATCGGCGTGCCCCCCGGCCTCGACACCCGCTGGCTCGCCGCGTACGACGGCGAGGTCCGGACCGACTCCGCCGGTATCCCCGCCCCGGAACTCGACGCGCTGGACGGGGTGGTGACCGGCTCGGCCGTGAGCTGCGCCGAGACCGGCACCGTCTTCCTGGACGGATCACCGGACCAGGGGCGGCGGGCCCTGTCCCTCGTCCCCGACCTGCACGTGTGCGTGGTGGATCTCTCCTCGGTCGTCGCCGGGGTCCCCGAGGCGGTCGCCCGGCTGGTGCCGGAGCGGCCGACGACCCTGATCAGCGGGCCGTCGGCCACCTCGGACATCGAACTGGAGCGGGTGGAAGGCGTTCACGGCCCCCGCACCCTGGCGGTGGTGATCCGCACCGACGCCTGACATCCGCCGTCCTGGTCAGCGCTCCGGGCCCGGCCCGCGGGCACACCGGGTCCTCGTCCGCGCTCCCGCGTTCCGGACCGAGAGGCGGTTGAGGACGCGGGGCCGTCGCCGCTCCGGGCGTCGCGCCGGCCGCTCTCCACGGCGTCCACGAGGACGGGGTCCCGGTCGACGGTCGATGAGGTCCTGGTCGACCACCCGCCGCCGGTACGCGCTTCCGTGAGCGAGCGCAGCACGGCAAGGGGGCGCCCGCCGGGGACCGCATCATGGACGGCGGCCGAGCGGCGAGCGGGTGTGTATACAGTCTGACCTGGCATGGACACTCTCACACTCTGGCAACTGGCCACGCTCGCGGCGGCCTCCACGCTCGTCGGCTTCTCCAAGACAGCCGTCAGCGGCGCCAACACGATCAGCCTCGCGGTCTTCGCGGCCGTCCTCCCGGCCCGCGAGTCGACCGGAGTGCTGCTGCCGATCCTGATCGCGGGAGACGTCCTCGCCGTGCTGATCTACCGGCGGCACGCCCACTGGCCCACCCTGCTGCGGCTCTTCCCCACCGTCGCGGCCGGGGTGGTGGCGGGAAGCGTCTTCATGCTGTGGGCCGACGACGCGGCCGTACGCACGTCGATCGGCGCGATCCTGCTCCTCATGGCGGGCGTCACCCTTTGGCGGCGGCGAGGCGCGGAGCGGCCGGCCGCCGTCGCCGAGGGGGAGGGGGACGACCGGGAGCCGGTCGAGGAGGAAGCCCCCGGGCCCCCACATGCCGGACGGGCCAAGGGCCGTGCGTACGGCGCACTCGGCGGGTTCACCACCATGGTCGCCAACGCGGGCGGCCCCGTGATGTCGCTCTACCTGCTCTCCGCGGGCTTCCGCAAGCTCGGCTTCCTGGGCACGTCGGCGTGGTTCTTCCTGATCGTCAACACCTCCAAGGTGCCCTTCAGCGTGGGCCTCGGGCTCATCGACGCCCGGTCACTGCTGCTGGACGCGGCCCTGGTGCTGTTCGTCGTCCCCGGCGCGTACCTCGGCCGCGTCTGCGTGGGCCGGATCAACCAGCGGCTCTTCGACCGGATCGTGATCGGCGCGACCGTGCTGGGCGGCCTCCAGTTGCTGCTGCGCTGAAGACCGCCCGGCGCGGACCCCGGCGGACAGCCACCGCCGGGGACGGGACGGTCAGACGATGCTCTCGGCGACCTCCGCCTGCTCACGGGCGTTCCCGTACGCGGCCGGGGTGCCGTACGAACGGCGCGCGACGAACCACCACACGGTGGCCAGGACCAGCACGGCGACCAGCGCGATCGAGGCGTAGTTCATCGAGTCGACGGTCACCGGCGAGGACTGCGGCAGCAGGAACAGCACCGTCACCAGGGCGACCCACACCACGGCGATCCACCCGATCGGCTTCGACCAGCGGCCCAGGTGCCAGGGCCCGCGCTCGAAGCGGTCCCCGGCACGCAGCTTGAGGAAGACCGGGATGGCGTAGGCGGGCGTGATACCGATGACGTTGATGGCCGTGACCGCCCCGTAGGCGGTCGCGGAGTAGAGCGACGGCACGGCCAGCAGCGCGGCCACGCACACCGACAGCCACACGGCCGGCACCGGAGTCTGCGTGCGGGCGCTCACCCTGCGCCACAGGGCCGAGCCGGGCAGGGCGTTGTCCCGGCTGAAGGCGAAGACCATCCGGCTCGCCGCGGCGACCTCCGCGTTGCCGCAGAACAGCTGGGCCGCGATCACGATCAGGAGCATGGCGGTGGCGCCCGCCGTGCCCAGCGCGTCGATGAGGATCTGGGCCGGCGGCACCCCGGTGGCACTGTCCTGCGTGCCCGCGTAGTCCTGGATGGCGAAGGTCAGTCCGGCGAGCAGTACGAAGCCGGCGACCCAGGAGACCCAGATGGCCCGCACGATGCCCCTGGCCGCCGTCACCGAGGCGTTGGAGGTCTCCTCGGACAGGTGGGCGGAGGCGTCGTAACCGCAGAAGGTGTACTGGGCCAGGAGCAGACCGATCGCCGCCACGTAGATCGGGTTCTCCCACCCGGTGTCGTTGACGAACTCGGTGAAGACGAACGACGGCGACTGGTGGTGGGACGGCACGATGGCCAGCACCGTGACGATCACGGCGACACCGGCCAGATGCCACCACACGCTGATCGAGTTGAGCACACTGACGAGGCGTACGCCGAAGAGGTTCAGCACGGCGTGCAGCAGCAGGATGCCGAGGAAGATGAGCATCGTCGAGCCGGGGGTGGGGTCGAAGCCCCACTGGAGGTTGAGCAGTGCTCCCGTGAACAGCGCGGCGCCGTAGTCGATCCCGGCGATCGCGCCCAGCAGACCGAGCAGATTCAGCCACCCGGTGTACCAGCCCCACTTGCGGCCGCCGAGCCGGTCGGCCATGTAGTAGAGCGCCCCGGAGGTGGGGTACGCGCTGGTGACCTCGGCCAGGGCCATGCCGACACAGAGCACGAACAGCCCGACACCGGCCCAGCCCCACAGCATGACGGCCGGGCCGCCGGTGGACATGCCGAAGCCGTAGAGCGTCATGCAGCCGGAGAGGATCGAGATGACGGAGAAGCTGATCGCGAAGTTGCCGAAGCCGCCCATGCGGCGGGCCAGCACGGGCTGGTAGCCGAGCTCGCGCAGCCGCTGCTCTTCGTCCTTCTGTGGTGCGGCCTCCGTGCTCGGCGGCGTCGAGGCGGATATGGACATGGGGAGGACCTCCGGGAGGGGTGGGAGCGGGACGGGGGACGGGGGACGGGCCTCGGCGGGCCGGCCGCGCGGCCCTGTGCCGGAGCCGGACCGCGGCGTGGGAACCGGGGCCGGCCCGCCGCGCGGACCGGTGCGGGCCCGGAAGGTCAGCCGTGCGGCCCCGTGCCGGGATCCCGCT
>NZ_JBEXWB010000372.1:0-5979 GCF_040629645.1 Streptomyces sp. NPDC005899
GGAGCCCTCGCGGGTGCCGCCGCACCGGTCACCCGGATCCGCCCCACCGGGGTCGCCGCCGCGGCCGGGGCCCTGCGCTGGGCGCTGCCCGGCTGGGCCGGTTCGGTCGACCTGCTGCTCATCGCCACGGCGGACGGCTCCGAGCCGGGTCTCGCCCTGCTCGCCGAGCAGGCGTACCGCCGCGGCTGCACGGTCGTGGCCGTGGCGCCCGTCCGGTCGCCGCTGCGCGAAGCCGTCGACGGCGTGCACGGCCTCGTCGTGCCGATGGCCGCCGCCCCGCACGGGGAGTACGACGCCGAGACCTCCGCCGCCGGCCCGGGCACGCTGTGGGCCCTGCTCACCCCGCTGCTGGCCCTGCTGGACCGGGTGGGCCTGGTCGACGCGCCCGCCGACGTGCTGCAGAAGGTCGCCGACCGCCTCGACCGCACCGCCGAACGCTGCGGGCCGGCCATCGCCACGTACGGCAACCCGGCCAAGACCCTGGCCGCGGAGCTCGCCGACAGCCTGCCGCTCCTGTGGACGGAGGGCGGGGCGGCGGGTCCGGTCGGGCGCCGATTCGCCGCCGTGCTGGCCGAGCTCGCCGGCCGCCCGGCCCTCGTGGCCGAACTCCCCGAGGCGCTGCCCGCGCACGGGGCGCTGCTCGCCGGAGCGTTCGCGGCGGGGGCCGATCCGGACGACTTCTTCCGCGACCGGGTCGACGAGCCCGAAGCCATGCGGGCACGCGTCGTCCTGCTCCGCGACCGGCCCACCGGAGGTCTGACCGCGGCGCCCGCGGCGAGGGAACTGGCCCTCGGCCACGAGACGGCGATCAGCGAGATCGAACCCGAGGACGGCAGCGAACTCGAAACCCTCGCCGAACTCCTCGCCATCACCGACTTCGCCGCCGTCTACCTCGCCCTCGCCTCCGACAACCGGCGGTGACGGGCTCCCCGCCAGGGCCCGTCCCCACCGTCCACGGGGTAAGGCTCGTGCCCGCGGGTACGAGCCGTACCGGCGGCCCGGGCCTTCCCGCCTGCCGGGACTCCGGCCCCTGCACCGCCCTGCCAGCCGTCTCGCACATACCCCTGCAACCCACGCCCGTGATGAGGACAGAACGCCATGGACCGGCTCTCCAACACCGTGCGCCCCTACGCCTGGGGCTCGACCACGGCCATACCCGAGCTGCTCGGTACGGCCCCCACGGGCGAACCGCAGGCCGAGATGTGGATGGGAGCCCATCCGGGAGCGCCCTCACGTCTCGACCGGCCCTCGGGCACCGGCGCGGAACAGGCCCTGACCGACGTCATCGCCGCCGACCCCGAGCGTGAACTGGGCCCGGCGGCCGTGCGCGCCTTCGGCCCCCGCCTCCCCTTCCTGCTCAAGCTGCTCGCGGCGGGTGCCCCGCTCTCGCTCCAGGTCCACCCCGACCTCGCCCAGGCCCGGGAGGGGTACGCGGACGAGGAACGCCGGGGCGTACCGATCGACGCGCCGGAGCGCACGTACAAGGACGCCAACCACAAGCCCGAGCTGATCTGCGCTCTCACACCCTTCGACGGCCTCTGCGGCTTCCGCAGGCCCGCCGAGGCCGCGGAACTGATGGCCGCGCTGGGCGTCGACTCGCTGAAGCCCTACGTCGACCTGCTCCGGGCCCGCCCCGAGGAGGCGGCCCTGCGGGAGGTGCTCACCGCGATCCTCACGGCGGACCCCGCGGGGATGGCCGAGACGGTCGCCGAGGCCGCCGAGGCCGCCCGGCGGCTCGGCGGCGCGCACGCCCCGTACGCGCAGATCGCCCACCACTACCCCGGCGACCCGGGCGTCCTCGCGGCCATGCTCCTCAACTACGTACAACTGCAGCCGGGCGAAGCCATGTTCCTCGGCGCCGGCGTGCCCCACGCCTACCTCGGGGGCCTCGGGGTAGAGATCATGGCGAACTCGGACAACGTGCTGCGCTGCGGACTGACCCCCAAGCACATCGACGTCCCCGAACTGCTGCGCATCGTCCGCTTCGAGTCCACCGAGCCGGGGGTGCTGCGCCCGGAGGCGGCGACCACGGGGGAGGAGGTGTACGAGACGCCGGTCGACGAGTTCCGTCTCTCGCGCTTCGTCCTCCCCGCGGGTGGGGCCTCCGTCGACCTGACGGCGGCCGCCGCGCAGATCCTGCTGTGCACCGCGGGCACCCCCGTGGTGGGCGAGCTGGCTCTCTCCCCCGGTGAGTCGGTGTTCGTCCCGGCGGACGAATCGATCGAAGTATCCGGCACCGGAACCGTGTTCCGCGCCACCGTGGTGGTCTGACGTACCGTCCGCACCAGTGACTGCAAGAATATCGGGCCTTACCGCGGCGCCCGTGCCGCGACATCGAGGAAGGGACACCAGGCACCCATGAGCGCGTCAGGCGGAACCAGGGCGATCGTGGCGGCACTCGCCGCCAACCTCGCGATCGCGGTGGCCAAATTCGTGGCGTTCCTGTTCAGTGGCTCGTCGTCGATGCTCGCGGAGAGCGTCCACTCGCTCGCGGACTCGGGCAACCAGGGCCTCCTGCTGGTCGGTGGCAAGAAGGCCCAGCGCGAGGCGACCCCCCAGCACCCCTTCGGCTACGGACGCGAGCGGTACATCTACGCCTTCCTGGTCTCCATCGTGCTGTTCTCGGTCGGTGGGATGTTCGCCGTCTACGAGGGCTACGAGAAGATCAAGCACCCGCACGAGATCGAGGCCTGGTACTGGCCGGTCGGCGTGCTCGTCTTCGCGATCATCGCGGAGGGCTTCTCCTTCCGTACGGCCATCGCCGAGTCCAACCTCACCCGCGGCAAGCTGTCCTGGACCCAGTTCGTCCGCCGCGCCAAGGCACCCGAACTCCCCGTGGTCCTCCTCGAGGACTTCGGAGCGCTCGTCGGCCTGATCCTGGCCCTCGGTGGCGTGGGTCTGGCGCTGGGCACCGGAAACGGTGTGTGGGACGGCATCGGCACCCTCTGCATCGGCATCCTGCTGATCACCATCGCGATCGTGCTCGCCGCCGAGACGAAGTCCCTGCTCCTCGGCGAGGCCGCCGGCATCGAGGACGTCGAGAAGATCAAGTCGGCCGTGGTGGACGGGGACACCGTCACCCGCATCATCCACATGCGTACGCTCCACCTCGGCCCGGAGGAACTGCTGGTCGCCGCGAAGATCGCCGTGCGGCACGACGAGTCCGCCGCCGAGGTGGCCGCGGCGATCAACGCGGCGGAGACCCGCGTCCGGGCCGCGGTCCCGATCGCCCGGGTCATCTACCTCGAGCCCGACATCTACGACGAGCACGCCGCGGCCGCGGGGGCCGACCCGGCCAAGGCCCCCGGCGGACCGGCGCACCCGGGGGAGCCGTCCGCACCGGACGGATCCGGCCACTGACCCGTTGAGGATCGGCCCCGAACGGCCCGGAGGCGGCCCCCGACGCCAGGACTGGCTGGGGCTCGCTGGGCCGTTCGGTGTAGATTCGTCTCAGTACCAGACGTCGCTGCTGATGGCGGTCGATCGGTCCGCGGACGCGGACCGGCCGAGGGAGAGAGGGCCTCCGACGGACTGCACTGTGACAGCCCGGGCATAGGTGTGCCCGTACCGCCACAGCCAGCCAGCCCACCCTCGACCGATCACGAGGAGCAGCCCGTTATGACGACGGCCGCCAACCGCCAGGACTTCAAGGTCGCCGACCTCTCCCTGGCCGCCTTCGGGCGCAAGGAGATCACCCTCGCCGAGCACGAGATGCCCGGCCTGATGTCGATCCGCAAGGAATACGCCGCCACGCAGCCGCTGGCAGGTGCCCGCATCACCGGCTCGCTGCACATGACGGTGCAGACCGCCGTGCTCATCGAGACCCTCGTCGCCCTGGGCGCGGAGGTCCGCTGGGCGTCCTGCAACATCTTCTCCACCCAGGACCACGCGGCGGCCGCCATCGCCGTCGGCCCGAACGGCACCCCCGAGGCCCCCGCCGGGGTCCCGGTCTTCGCCTGGAAGGGCGAGTCCCTGGAGGAGTACTGGTGGTGCACGGAGCAGGCGCTGACCTGGCCGAACACCCCCACCGGCGGCCCGAACATGATCCTCGACGACGGTGGTGACGCCACCCTCCTCGTCCACAAGGGCGTCGAGTTCGAGAAGGCCGGCTCCGCCCCGGACCCGTCGACCGCGGACAGCGAGGAGTACGCCCACATCCTCACGCTGCTGAACCGCACGCTCGGTGAGTCCCCGCAGAAGTGGACCCAGCTGGCGTCCGAGATCCGCGGCGTGACCGAGGAGACGACGACCGGTGTGCACCGGCTGTACGAGATGCACCGCGACGGCACGCTCCTCTTCCCGGCGATCAACGTCAACGACGCCGTCACCAAGTCGAAGTTCGACAACAAGTACGGCTGCCGCCACTCGCTGATCGACGGCATCAACCGCGCCACCGACGTGCTGATCGGCGGCAAGACCGCTGTCGTCTGCGGCTACGGCGACGTGGGCAAGGGCTGCGCGGAGTCCCTGCGCGGCCAGGGCGCCCGGGTGATCATCACGGAGATCGACCCCATCTGCGCCCTGCAGGCCGCGATGGACGGATACCAGGTCACCACCCTCGACGACGTCGTGGAGACCGCGGACATCTTCATCACGACGACCGGCAACAAGGACATCATCATGGCCGGTGACATGGCCCGGATGAAGCACCAGGCCATCGTCGGGAACATCGGCCACTTCGACAACGAGATCGACATGGCCGGGCTGGCCAGGATCGACGGCATCGTCAAGGACGAGGTCAAGCCCCAGGTCCACACCTGGACGTTCCCCGACGGCAAGGTCCTGATCGTGCTGTCCGAGGGCCGTCTGCTGAACCTCGGCAACGCCACCGGCCACCCCTCGTTCGTCATGTCCAACTCGTTCGCGGACCAGACGCTGGCCCAGATCGAGCTGTACACCAAGCCCGAGGAGTACCCCACCGACGTCTACGTGCTGCCGAAGCACCTGGACGAGAAGGTCGCCCGCCTGCACCTGGACGCGCTCGGTGTGAAGCTCACGACCCTGCGCCCCGAGCAGGCCGACTACATCGGCGTCTCCGTGGACGGACCGTACAAGTCGGACCTCTACCGCTACTGAGCCGCCCGCCGGCCACCGGCCGGCGCGCCGCCGCAGCGGCAGATCCGGATCCGAGCGCAGGCCCCCGCACCCCCGTGGCGGGGGCCTGCGCCGTCATCGCATCCGCACAGCCCGAGGAACCCGAAGGACCCCATGCCCCGCGGCCGGTATTCGCTCCACGATCCTCACGACCACACCCCCCTCGGCGACGAACACTTCCACTGCGCCCCCGGCCCCTCCGGCTGGCGGTACGTCTCACAGACGACAGCCACCTCGGGGGACCACCTGGGCTCCGTCGACCTGACCCTGGACGACCTGGGCCGGCCCATCCGCCTCGAACTCCACGCGTCGAGCTGGCAGGTCCGCGGCGCCGCACTCGACGGGGTCACCTGGGTCCGGACCGACCCGACCGGCGCGTACGCCACCGAGGGCAATGTCCGCGCGCACACCTTCTCCGGCACGTCCCCCGCCTTCCTCGTCGCCACGTCCCGACTGCTGCGCCTCACCCCCGCTTCCCCCGCCACCCGGGTCCGCCTGGTCACCTTCACGGACCCGGTGCTCGCGCCCCGGACCGTCGACCAGTCCTGGGCCTTGGTGGACAGTGAAGCGCACGCCACTGACAGTGGCCCTCTGATCGTGGAGGAGTACCAGGTCAACGCACTGGACACGGGCGAGCAGCACACCGTCCACATCGCCGGGGACGTGGTCCTGGCGGCCCCGGGCATCCAGCTCGAGGACCTGGAGACCCCGCCCTCGCGGACGCCGTCCCCGGACGCCTAGGCAGGCGGGGCGAAGCCGGTCCGGGCCCCGGCCGAGGTCGCCGTCCCGACCGGGCCGGAGCCGTTCGCCGGCGCGGGCGCAGGGCGGGGCGAGGAACATGATGATGGAGCGGGTGCGGCGCGCGGCGTCCGCGTCGATGGCGTC
>NZ_JBEXWB010000373.1:0-5969 GCF_040629645.1 Streptomyces sp. NPDC005899
GTGGTGGCGATGACCAGGTCGTCGACGGACTCCGGCGGCGCCCCGTGGTGCGGGCCGACGGCGAGGACGAGCCGGGCGAGGATCTCGCACTCGTCCATGGCCCCGTCCCGCAGGGGCACGGCGGGGCGGCTGTAGCGGACCTGGTTGTGGACGGCGAAGGAGTTGAACGCGAAGTCGAAGTGGGCGCTCTGCGACGGCGGGGGCGGCGGAAGGACCACGTCCGCGTGGCGCGAGGTCTCGTTCAGGTACGGGTCGACGCTGACCATGAAGTCGAGACCGCCGGCGAGCGCCCTCTCGAGCCGGTCGCCGTCCGGGGCGGAGAGCACCGGATTCCCCGCGACGACGATCAGGGCGCGGATGCGCCCCTCCCCCGGCGTCTCGATCTCCTCGGCGAGCGCGGCCGTGGGCAGCTCCCCCTTCGCCTCGGGGTGGCCGGAGACGCGGCTCCTCCAGCGGCCGAGGGCGAAACCCCTGCCCGGGCCCGCCGGGCGGGGGGCCCGGGCGGTGGCGGAGAGCGGGAAGAGGGCGCCGCCGGGCCGGTCGAGGTTGCCGGTGAGGATGTTCAGTACGTCGACGAGCCAGCTGGCCAGGGTGCCGTGCTCGACGGTGCAGCTCCCGATGCGCCCGTAGACGGCCGCCGCGGGGGCGGCGGCCAGTTCGCGGGCGATCGCGCGGATGCTCTCGGCGTCGACGTCGCAGGCGGCGGAGACGGCTTCCGGGGTGAAGTCGGCCATGGCGGCGGCGAGTTCGTCATAGCCGTCGAGGTGTTCGGTCAGGGCGCCGGTGTCGGCGAGCTTCTCCTCGATGAGGACCTGGGTGAGCGCGGCGAGCAGCAGGGCGTCGGTGCCGGGCCGGATCGGGACGTGCCGGTCGGCGAGGCGTGCGGTGCGGGTGCGGCGCGGGTCGACGACGGTGAGGGTGCCGCCGCGCCGGCGCAGCGCCTTGAGCTTCCCGGGGAAGTCGGGGGCGGTGCAGAGGCTGCCGTTGGACTCGACCGGGTTGGCACCGATGAGCAGCAGGTGGGCCGTGCGGTCCAGGTCGGGGACGGGGATGGCGTGGGGGTCGCCGAAGAGCAGCCCGCCGGAGACGTGTTTGGGCATCTGGTCCAGCGTGCTGGCGGTGAAGACGTTGCGGGTGCCGAGCGCGGACAGCAGCAGGGGCGGGTAGAGCGCGCCCGCCATCGTGTGGACGTTGGGGTTGCCCAGGTAGACGCCGACCGCCTGGGCGCCGTGCGTACGGGTGAGGGCCGGGATGTTCGCGGCGATCGTGTCGAAGGCCTCGCTCCAGCTCGCCTCGCGCAGTTCGCCGTCCGTGCGGACGAGCGGGGTGCGCAGCCGGTCGGGGTCGGCGTCGAGGGCGCCGAAGGACGCGCCCTTGGGGCAGATGAAGCCATGGCTGAGGACGTCGTCGCGGTCGCCGCGGGCGCCGGTGACGGTGGTGCCCTCGACGGTGAGCGTGAGTCCGCAGGTGGCTTCGCAGAGCGGGCAGACACGCAGAGCGGTGCGGGATTCGCTGGACATGGGCCCTCCCGGGGCGGCGGCAGCGGTGGCGCGCGGGTGCGGCCGTCGCCCGCGGGCCCGCACGGCGGGCGCGGGCTCCGGCCGCACCGAGCATACCGACCGGTACGGATGGAGGCGAGGCGCCGTCGCCACGAGATCTCCGGCGTCCGCCCGCCCGCCGCGCACGGTCCTCCCGTCCGCCGGCGGCGGCGGACGGGCGCGCCTCAGGCGAGGACGCGGGCGAGATACGCCTGGAGCATGACCCGGGTCTCCGCTATCAGGTCCGCGTCGCCCGACGGGGCGCCGCGGAAGGCCAGTTGAAGGAGTGCGTCGGCGGCCTGCACGCAGACGAGGACCGTGCGGGAGAGGTCCGCGTCGGACAGGACTCCCTCGGCCCCCTCGCCGAGGTGGCCCGCGAGCAGTTCGGCCAGACGGCCCGCGACCCGCTGGTTCGACTCGTCGAGGGGGCCGGCGACAGGGGCGGGCGGGCCGAAGTCGACGAGGGCGAAGCCTGGGACGGAGCGCTTCATCGCCAGGTACTCGTCGAGCACGGCGTCGATGGCCGCACGCCACTCCCGCCCGGGGATGCCCGCGAGCCGGGCGGCGACCCGCTCGGCGTAGACGTCCAGGTTGCGTGCGGCCAGGGCGTCGACCAGCGCACGCTTGTTGGGGAAGAAGCGGTAGACGGAGCCGATGGGCACGCCGGCCCGGTCGGCCACCGCCCGGGTGGACAGCTGCTCGTAGCCCGTCTCGTCCAGGATCCCGGCGCCGGCGTCGAGTATCCGGGCCAGGCGTTCGGCGCTGCGCTGCTGCACGGGGACGCGCCTGAGGTTCGTATGCACATGGGACACGCCCCCCATGATGCCCGCATGGCGTTGACGGGCCGCTCCGCGATTCCTACGGTGTCCCATAGGATTCTTCGTCAGGGGGATCCACGGGATCCCTCTTCCACCAGGAGTGCGTGATGAGCGGCATCGAACAGGCGAGGAAGACGGCGGAGTCGCTCCGCCACTCCACCGGCTTCGGCAACGAGCACAGCTCGGAGGCGGTGCCGGGAGCTCTGCCGCACGGCCGCAACTCGCCGCAGCGCGCACCTCTGGGCCTGTACGCGGAACAGCTGAGCGGCTCGGCCTTCACCGAGCCCCGCGCCCGCAACCGCCGTTCCTGGCTGTACCGGATCCGCCCGTCCGCGGCCCACCCAACCTTCCTGCGCGTCGACAACGGCACCCTGCGCACGGCCCCCTTCACCGAAACCGTCCCCGACCCCAACCGGCTGCGGTGGGACCCGCTCCCCCCGTCCCCGGCCGGTACGGACTTCCTGGCCGGCCTGTGGACCCTCGGGGGCAACGGCGACGCGGCGCAGCGCACCGGCATGGCCGTGCACCTCTACGACGCCGACACGTCCATGACGGACCGGGTGTTCAGCGACTCCGACGGCGAACTCCTGATCGTCCCCGAGCGCGGTGGCCTGCTCCTGCGTACGGAGCTCGGCCTGCTGCGGGCGGAGCCGGGGCACGTGGCCCTGATCCCGCGGGGCGTCCGCTTCCGCGTCGAGCTCCTGGACCCGACCGCCCGCGGTTACGTCTGCGAGAACTACGGCCAGCCCTTCGTCCTCCCCGACCTCGGCCCGATCGGCGCGAACGGCCTGGCCAACGCGCGGGACTTCCTGGCCCCCGTCGCCGCGTTCGAGGACCGTGAGGGACCGGTCGAGGTCGTCAACAAGTTCTGCGGCAACCTCTGGTCGGCGACGTACGACCACTCGCCGCTCGACGTGGTCGCCTGGCACGGCAACCACACGCCGTACGTCTACGACCTGCGCCGCTTCAACGTCATCGGCAGCATCAGCTACGACCACCCCGATCCGTCGGTCTTCACGGTGCTGACCTCGCCGTCCGACACCCCGGGGCTGGCCGGGGTGGACTTCGTCGTCTTCGCGCCGCGCTGGCTCGTCGGCGAGGACACCTTCCGCCCGCCGTACTTCCACCGCAACGTGATGAGCGAGTACATGGGCCTGATCGAGGGCGCGTACGACGCCAAGGCGGGCGGCTTCGTCCCCGGCGGCGGTTCGCTGCACAACATGATGTCGGCGCACGGCCCGGACCGTGAGACCTTCGACCGGGCGAGCACCGCCGAGCTGACACCGCAGAAGATCGACGACGGCCTCGCTTTCATGTTCGAGACCCGGTGGCCGGTCACGGCGACCGCCCAGGCCGCGACGGCGGACCACCTGCAGCGCGGGTACGACGACGTGTGGCAGGGTCTGAGCCGCGGCTTCCGGGCGTGAGACCTCGCGGCCGGGCACGATGCGGGGAGACCGGGTGGACGGGATGGACCAGGTGAACGAGGCGGGCCCCGCGCCCGCCTTCGCCCCCGACTCGCTGGTGCTCAACCGCAAACTGCCCCTGTGGTACCAGGTCTCGCAGTCCCTGCGGGCGTCCATACTCGGCCGCCCGCAGGACGCCTCACCGCGGCTGCCCACCGAGGAACAGCTCGCCGCCCACTACGGGGTCAGCGTCCTGACCATGCGCCAGGCCCTGAAGGAGCTGGAGACCGAGGGCCTGATCAGCAGGCACCGCCGGCGCGGCACGTTCATCGAACCGCGCGCCCGCCGGGTCTCGCCGGTCCGGCTGCTGGGCTCGATCGACGCGATCGTCGCCCAGCAGTCGGGCGAACTGACGACCGTGCTGGGCCACGGCCCGGCCCCCGTGCCCGGGGACATCTCCGAGTTCTTCCCCGACTGCGCGGAGGTGGTCAGCTACCGGCGGCTGCGCCGCGACGACGGCACGGGCGAGCCCACCAACTGGGCGGAGAACGCCGTGCGTCCGGAGATCGCGGCCCGCCTGGACGTCGCCGACCTCGAACGGTGGCCGATGACGAAGGTGCTGCGCGACGCCGTCGGCGTGCGGATCTCCCGGATCACGGACACCGTCGAGGCCCGCCTCGCCGATCCGGTCACGGCGGAGCTGCTCCAGGTCCCGCTGCTCAGCCCGATCCTGCACTACACCGGCGTGACGTACGACGAGGAGGGCCGGGTGGTGGACGTGGCCCGTATCCGCTACCGGGGAGACCGCTTCGCCTTCTCCGTGACGGTGGACGCGCACTGACGAAGGCCCCGGGGCGGCGGGCACCGGCGGCGTACGCGGCCCGGCGTCGTTACGATGCCCGGGGCGGCGGACGTGGCGACGGGGAGGACGACACGGTGGCAGCACGGGTGGCGACCGCAGCCGGCGGGGACGGGGCACACCCGCTGCTGGACGACCTCATGCCCTGGTCGGTGCGGCCCCTGCGGACCGGACGCCCCTGGGTGACGGGTCCTGACGCCTCCGCCCTGCGCGCCCGCTGGGACGCGCTGGCACGGGCGGAAGGAGCCGAGCAGACCCGGCTGTTCCGGCCCAGCCGGACCCGCACCCCGCTGGCCCCGGCCGCCGCACTGCCCGGCCGGACCACCGGGACGAGCGGCTTCGCCCGGGACCCCGGCCCCTGCCCCGAGCCGGTACGCGTCCTGCACGGCCCCTTCGACGAGCAGTGGCTCATCCCCGACCAGCGGTTGCTCGACGCGGCCCGCCCCGAGCTGTGGCGCGTCGCCGACGGGCACCAGCTCTTCGCCGTCGAGCACGGCGTCATCCCCGGGGACTCCGGGCCGGCGCTGTCCGTGACGGCGCTGCTGCCCGACGGGCACTCCCCCGCCGGCCGGCCGGGCCGGATCCGGCCCCTCCACCGCCGCCCGGGCGGCCGGGAGCCCAACCTCGCCCCGGGCCTGCTCCGCCTGCTGCGCGCCCGCTACGGCGACGTCGAAGGCGCACGGGCCGTGCTCGCCTGGGCGCTCGCCGCCGCACGGCCCTCCCCGGCCGGGGCCGTCGTGCCGCTGCCCGCGGACGGCGCCCTGTGGTCACACGGCGTGGAGCTGGGCGAGGAGCTGCTGCGGCTGCACCTGCGCGGGGCGCGCGGCGGGGAACGGCCCCGCCTGCCGGGTGGGCGGCGCCCCTACGTGCGGGCGGCGATCCCGCCGCGGCCGGCCGTGCTGGCGTACGACGCCGGGGAGGAGACGCTCAGCCTGGGCGAGGGGCGGATCTCGCCCGTCCCGGCCGGCGCCTGGGAGTTCCGGGTGGGCGGTGTGCGGATGCTGGAGCTCTGGTTCGAGCGCCGCACGGTGTGGGCGGGCGGGGAGGGCCTGGCGGCTTTGGTGCCGCGCGCCTGGACGCGGGAGTGGACCTCCGAGCTGCTCGAACTCATCACCGTGCTGGCCCTGCTCGACGGACTCCGGCCGAGGCGGGAGGCCTTGTGGGCGCACCTGGACCGGGCGGCCCCACTGACCCGGCAGGACCTGCGCACGGCGGGGGTGCTGCCCGTCCCGGCGGCGGCCCGGCGGCCCGCCTCGGTGCTGGACCACCGTGAGGAGGGCCCGGAAGGGCAGTTCGCGCTGCTGTGACGCCCGTGGGGCAGCACGGCCGCCGCGGCACCCGGCTCGCC
>NZ_JBEXWB010000374.1:0-5950 GCF_040629645.1 Streptomyces sp. NPDC005899
GGGCAGGGGCACCGGGCCGCCGGGCGGGAGCTGGACGTGCCCGGTCGTCTCCCGCGACGGCGGGAGAGGGGCGGGGGGGGGCGCCGCTCCCGGGCCCTGGGGTGCGGGCGGGGCCGGCGGCGGGCCTGGCGGGCCCGGCGGCGCGGGCGGCGGCCCCGGCGGACCGGGGTGGCCGGGGTGCTGGGCCTGGTGCGCCCACAGCCCGTTACCGGGACCGTGGGGCGGCGGCAGCGGGGCCCCCACTGCGTGCTGCATCCGGTGCCACTCCGTCTCGTACAGGCAACTGGCGCTGGTCGACGGCAACCGTACCTTCCCCGGCCGCCACGCGGTGAACGGCCGGGGAGCGTACGAAGTGCCCGGTCTCAGTCCGGCAGTTCACCGGCGAGCGCCCGCAGCGCCAGCCGGTAGGAGCCGATGCCGAATCCTGCCACGGTGCCGGTGGCCACGGGAGCGACCACGGAGGTGTGGCGGAATTCCTCCCGTGCGTACGGATTCGAGATGTGCACCTCGATCAGCGGGGCGGTGCGCTGCGCGGCGGCGTCCCGCATGCCGTACGAGTAGTGCGTGAAGGCGCCGGGGTTGAGGACGACCGGAATCGCCCCGTCCGCCGCCTCGTGGAGCCAGCGGATCAGCTCGCCCTCGTCGTTGGTCTCACGGACCTCGACGTCGAAGCCGAGCTCCTTGCCGAGCGAGCGGCAGGTGTCCACCAGACCGGCGTACGACGTCGCCCCGTACACGTCGGGCTCACGGGAGCCCAGGCGTCCGAGGTTGGGGCCGTTGAGCACGAGGACCCTGCGGGTGCTCACGCGGAGACCTCCCCGTAGGCGGCGAGCAGCACCGCCGGGTCGGGGCCCTCGATCACGGTGGGCTTCCCGATGCCGTCCAGGACGATGAAGCGCAGCAGGTCGCCCCGGGACTTCTTGTCGACCTTCATGTTCTCCAGCAGCTTGGGCCACTGGTCGCCGCGGTAGGTGAGCGGCAGCCCGACGGAGCCCAGGACCGCGCGGTGCCGGTCGGCGGTCGCGTCGTCGAGGCGGCCCGCGAGGCGTCCGAGCTCGGCGGCGAAGACGAGGCCGACCGACACGGCGGCGCCGTGGCGCCACTTGTAGCGCTCGTTCTTCTCGATGGCGTGGGCCAGGGTGTGCCCGTAGTTGAGGATCTCCCTCAGGCCGGACTCCTTGAGGTCGCTGGAGACGACCTCCGCCTTGACCCGGATGGAGCGCTCGATCAGCTCCGCGGTGTGCGGCCCGGCGGGGGTGCGGGCACCCTCGGGGTCCGCCTCGACGAGGTCGAGGATGACCGGGTCGGCGATGAAGCCGGCCTTGATGATCTCGGCCATGCCGGAGACGTAGTCGTGGACCGGCAGCGAGTCGAGCGCGGCGAGGTCGCAGAGCACCCCGGCGGGCGGGTGGAAGGCACCGACGAGGTTCTTGCCCTCGGCGGTGTTGATGCCGGTCTTGCCGCCGACCGCCGCGTCGACCATGGCGAGCACGGTCGTCGGCACGGCGATCCAGCGCACCCCGCGCAGCCAGGTGGCGGCGACGAAGCCCGCGACGTCGGTGGTGGCGCCGCCGCCGACACCGACGATGACGTCGGTGCGGGTGAACCCGGTCTGCCCGAGCGCCTTCCAGCAGTAGGCGGCGACCTCGACGGTCTTGGCCTCCTCCGCGTTGGGCAGCTGGACGGCGATGGCCTCGTAGCCCTGGTCGGCGAGGTCCTGGCGGACCGCCTCACCCGTCTCGGCGAGCGCCTCGGGGTGCAGCACGGCGACCCGCTTGGCACGGTCGCCGATGAGGGCCGGCAGTTCGCCCAGGAGCTGCCGGCCGACGAGGACCTCGTAGGACTCGGTGCCCGCGGAGCCGGCGATCTGGATGCGCGTGGTGCCCTGGTCGGTCATGCGTGTGTTCTCCCGGCCGGCCGGCGCGGGCTCACCCGTGCGCTCCGGCAGTTCCGTGGCGTCGAGGATCGCGCGGGCGACCTCGTCGGCGGTGAGTGCGTCGGTGGCGACGACCGCGCGGGCCACCTCCTCGTAGAGGTGGCGCCTGGCGTCCATGAGTTCGCGCCACTGCCGCCGCGGGTTGACGGCCAGCAGCGGGCGGGCGGTGTTCAGTCCGACCCGCCGGACGGCCTCGTCCACCTCCATCGAGAGGTAGACGACCTGGTGGCCGGCGAGCAGGCCGCGGGTCGACTCGTCGAGCACGGCGCCGCCGCCGAGCGCGAGGACGCCCGTGTGCTCGGCGAGCGCGTCCCGCACGGCCTGCCGCTCCAGGGCGCGGAAGTGGTCCTCGCCCTCGTCGAAGAAGATCTCGGGGATCGGCTTGCCCGCCATGGCCACGACGTCCGCGTCGGTGTCGCGGTACGTGGTGCCGAGCCGCTCGGCGAGCAGCTCGCCCACCGTGGACTTGCCGACGCCCATGGGGCCGACGAGGACGATCAGCGGGCCGCTCACCGGATCTGGAGGTGGGAGAGGTAGGAGCGCACGTTGCGGTGCGTCTCGGCGACGCTGTCGCCGCCGAACTTCTCCGCGACCGCGTCGGCCAGCACGAGGGCCACCATCGCCTCGGCGACGATACCGGCCGCGGGGACGGCGCAGACGTCGGACCGCTGGTGGTGGGCCTTGGCCGCCTCGCCCGTCACCACGTCGACCGTGGCGAGGGCGCGCGGCACCGTGGCGATGGGCTTCATCGCGGCACGCACCCGGAGCAGCTCGCCGGTGGTCAGACCGCCCTCGGTACCGCCGGAGCGGCCGGAGGTGCGCCTGATGCCGTTCTCGGTGGCCACGATCTCGTCGTGCGCCTCGGAGCCCGGCACCCGGGCCAGGTCGAAGCCGTCGCCGACCTCGACGCCCTTGATCGCCTGGATGCCCATCAGGGCGGCGGCGAGACGGGCGTCGAGCCGCCGGTCCCAGTGCACGTGGGAGCCGAGACCGACGGGGACGCCGTAGGCGAGCACCTCGACGACACCGCCGAGGGTGTCGCCGTCCTTGTGGGCCTGGTCGATCTCCGCGACCATCGCCTGGGAGGCGTCGGCGTCCAGGCAGCGCACGGGGTCGGCGTCGAGCCGCTCGACGTCGGAGGGCTTGGGGTAGACACCGTAGGGCGCCTTGGCCGCGGCCAGTTCGACGACGTGGGAGACGATCTCGATGCCCGCGGTCTCCTTCAGGTAGGAGCGGGCGACGGCGCCGAGGGCGACGCGGGCCGCGGTCTCCCGGGCGCTCGCGCGCTCCAGGATCGGCCGGGCCTCGTCGAAGCCGTACTTCTGCATACCGGCGAGGTCGGCGTGGCCCGGCCGGGGGCGGGTCAGCGGCGCGTTGCGGGCCTGGGCGGCCAGCACGTCGGGGTCGACCGGGTCGGCCGACATGACCTGCTCCCACTTGGGCCACTCGGTGTTGCCCACCATGACGGCGACGGGTGAGCCCATGGTGAGGCCGTGCCGGACGCCGCCGAGGAAGGTGACCTCGTCCTTCTCGAACTTCATCCGCGCGCCGCGCCCGTAACCGAGCCGTCGCCGGGCGAGCGCGTCCGCCACCATCTCCGTGGTGACGGGGATGCCGGCGGGAAGACCCTCCAGCGTCGCCACCAGTGCGGGGCCGTGCGACTCCCCCGCGGTCAGCCAGCGCAACCTGCTCAACGGTGCTCCTCCTGCTCGCGCCTGAAAAAACCGACGGCGCGACCGGGTGCGCGGCCCTGGCCCGCCGCCCCCGATCCTCCCACGCCCGGGGGCCGGGCCCCGCCGCCGGTCCAGCAGACGGACGGTCCGGCGGGAGAGGACGTGCGAGGGTCTCAGCGTGCGCGTGCGGTGAGGGCCTGCTCGCCGGCCGACCGCATGACGGCCAGGGGAGCCTGGCGTCCGGTCATCTGTTCCACCTGCAGGACGGCCTGGTGCACCAGGAGGTCGAGCCCTCCGACGACGCCGGCGCCGGCCGCCGACCAGCGGGAGGCCAGGACGGTCGGCCAGGGGTCGTACAGCACGTCGAACAGGGTGCCGGGAGCGTCGGGTACGGCGTCCGCCAGCGCGTCCGTGGCACCGGCGGGGGTGGTGGCCACCACCAGGGGGGCGTGCAGTGCCTGGTCCGCCGCGGCCCAGTCCGCGATCCGGACGTCCACGCCGAGGCGTTCGCCCCAGCCCCGCATCTCGTCGGCGCGGGCGGCGCTGCGCACGTAGGCGGTGACGGGGCCGGAGCAGACCCCCGAGAGGGCGGCGAGCGCGGAGGACGCCGTGGCGCCGGCGCCGAGGATCGCCGCGGAGTCCACCGTGCCGACCCCGCGTTCACGCAGGGCCGCGATCATGCCGGGGATGTCCGTGTTGTCGCCGGTCCGGCGGCCGTCCTCGGTGAGGACGACGGTGTTGACGGCCTCGACCGAGGCCGCGGTCCCGCTGATGTCGTCCAGCAGCGGGATGATCGCCCGCTTGAGCGGCATGGTGAGGGAGAGGCCCGCCCAGGAGGCGTCCAGGCCCTCGACGAAGGCGGGGAGGGCCGCCTCGTCCACCTCGAAACGGTCGTAGGACCAGGTGTCGAGCCCCAGCTCGCTGTAGGCGGCCCGGTGCAGGACCGGCGAGAGGGAATGGGCGATGGGTGAGCCGAGGACCGCGGCCCGGCGGACGGCGCTCACTGGTCGGCCTTGTTCTCTTCGTACTTCCGGCGGTTGCGCTCGTGCTCCTCGTTCGTCACCGCGAACAGCGTCTTGTCCTCGGTCACGGACACGAAGTAGTACCAGGGGCCGGAGGCCGGGCTGATCGCCGAGTGCAGCGCGTCGGCGCCGGGGTTCGTGATCGGGCCGAGCGGCAGACCCTTGATCCGGTAGGTGTTGTACGGATCGTCGATCTTGCGCAGGTCGTCGACGGCACCGACGTCCAGCGTGCTTTCGGCCCTGATGTAATTGACCGTCGAGTCGAATTCGAGCCTGCCGACCGTCTCCAGGTTGTCCGGCTCGAGCCGGTTGTACACGACCCTGGCGACCTTGTCGAAGTCGTGCTTGTACTTCCCCTCTTTCTGCACGAGGCTCGCCACGGTGAGGAGTTCGAGCGGTGAGCGCAGTTTGAGCTTCGCGGCGTTGCCCGCGAGATCGAGCGTCTCGTACTCCTTGTTCGCCCGGGTCACCATTCTCTTCAGGGCGTCCTCGGGCTTCGACCCCTTGGCCACGGGGTAGGCCGCCGGGAAGAGGAAGCCCTCCAAGGGGTCCTTGATCTTCGGGTCGTCGTCGGCCCACTCGGGCAGTCCGAAGCTCTTCGCCTTGGTCCTGGCGACCTCCGCGGTGGTCCCCTTCTTCAGGCCGAGCCTCTTGTCGATGGCCGCGTAGATCCCGCTGGTGCTCGTTCCCTCGGGAATGACCAGCGCGTTCTGGCTCGCCGGGTCCAGCATCATGTCGACGGCGCTCTTGGCGGACATCTCCTTCCTCAGGAGATAGACGCCCGCCTGGAGGGACCGCCCCTTCGGATTCCCGCTCTGCGCCGAGATGAAGGCGTCGGCCGATTTCACGACGCCGGCCTTCTTCAGGATGTTCGCGATCTCGTTCCCGAGAGCGCCCTGCGGGATCTCCACCTCCACCGGGCTCGTGCCGCTGCCGGTGAAGTCGGGCGCCGCGCCGAACTGGCTCTGGTAGTACGAGTAGCCCAGGTAGGCCACCCCGCCCAGTCCGCCGGCGAGGACCACGGCCACGCCCAGGCACGCGCAGCCGTTGCGGCTCTTCTTCTTGCCCTTGCCGCGGCGCTCGCCGCCGTCCCGGCGTGCGCGGCGGGAGTCGTCGTCCCCGTCCTCGCCGTCCTCGTCGTCGCGGGGGCGGGGCCCCCGCGCGTCACGGGTGGCGGCCGGTGCGTCCGTGCCCGTGAAGAATGGATGCGTCTCCTCCTGCGGCACGTCCGGATCCCAGTCCGGGTCCTGCTGCCGGGGCTCGTGACGCTGAGGGCCCTGCGGCTGCTGCCGAGGGGCCAGCCCGCTCTGGCCGGGTGT